>JAYSWI010000068.1:0-7859 GCA_043718125.1 Flavobacteriales bacterium | reverse complement strand
CGAGATTTTCAACTCCAGTCTATTTATGTCGTCTTTATTAGCTTTCTAAATGATCTGTTGGTATTGCGTTTTATTTTCAAACCGAAACGATTTCAAATAATTCCAGATGGAAACCATTTTTTGACATCGTCATATTGCAACTATGTTTGCGTTGAAAATCGTTTCCGACAATTTGATTTTAATACCTTTTCATTTTAAAAAGGGCAGTTACAGAAATTAGATTTTTCATGACAAGCGACTTTGATAAAAGCGGAGTTACTATTGTAAATGTCCCGAGAGCTATCGGGGATTATCAAAGTTTTCTAACGCGGAAAAAGCAATTTATGGAACTGCCCAAGAATAAAACCATTTGCACAATCTTGCTATATGAGAATTTTATGTTATTTTTCAATGCTAATTTTTGCAGTATCTGCATGTAATAACAAGCAAAAACACCTTGACCAAAATAATAAATCAAAACTATTAGAGGAAGCCATTGGCATACAAATACCAACTGATAGTTTAGAACCACCAATTGTAGTACAAGCAGGTGTCCCGGTTGCAATACAAATACCAACAAGCACAGGAGGATCGTACATCGTGCATGATGAAGATGGCGATAAAAAAATTGAACTTGTGCCGCCTGTGACAAAAGCATTGCCTATAGTGGTTACAGATATAGATGAGTCTAGCGTGCCCGCAAGCTTTAAACCTTCAAACAACCAATACCCATCTGCAATGGGCTTTTTTACCACATTTACAACTGACCAAGGATTGGTGCTTGATGGAATAGCTAGTGGATTTAGAGATGGCCAAGGAAATTTATGGTTCGGAACTTATGGTGGAGGTGCGAGCATGTATGACGGCAAGTCATTCACCAATTTTACAATGAAGGAAGGACTAGCGGATAACTACATTTTGAGTATTACACAAGATAATCAAGGGGATTTATGGTTCGGAACGTATGGCGGAGGTGTAAGTAGATATGATGGCCAAACATTCACAAATTATACCACTGCGCAAGGGTTAGCTAATAACTACGTTTTTGCTATTAGCCAAGATAGCAATGGGCATTTATGGTTCGCAACTTATGGTGGAGGAGCAAGCCGTTATGATGGAAAAACATTCAAGAATTATTCAACTGAAGATGGACTAGCAAATAACAAAGTTTTTTGTATTAAACAGGATATAAAAGGAAATTTATGGTTTGGAACTGATGGCGGAGGTGTGAGTCGTTATGATGGAAAAACATTCACTAATTATACTACAACACATGGATTAGCGAACAACAAAGTATTTAGTATTACTCAAGACACAAAAGAGAATTTATGGTTTGGAACTGATGGCGGGGGGGCTAGCCGATATGATGGCAAATCTTTCACGAATTTTACAAGCAAACAAGGGTTGGCGAATGACATAGTAAGTAGTATTACCCAAGATGTACAAGGCAATGTATGGTTCGGAACTAATGGCGGAGGTTTAAGCCGATATGATGGCAATTTATTCACTAATCTTACCACTGCTCAAGGATTAGCCAACAATAAAGTATTTAGTATAACTCAAGATACAAAAGGGAATTTATGGTTTGGAACTAATGGAGGCGGATTAAGCCGATGTGATGGTAAATCATTCATCAATTATACCACAGCTCAAGGATTAGCAAATAACAGTGTTTTAAGTATTCTTCAAGATAAAAATGATGATTTATGGTTTGGAACTTTTGGCGGTGGATTGAGCAAATATGATGGTAGCTCATTTACAAATTTTACCACTGAACATGGATTAGCAAATAACAGTGTTTTGAGTATTGCCCAAGATATTCAAGGTAATTTATGGTTCGGAACTTTTGGTGGTGGACTGAGCCGTTATGATGGCAATTCATTCACAAATTTTACCACAGCTCAAGGATTGGCGAATAACAATGTTTTAAGCATAACAGAAGATCACCAAGGGAATTTGTGGTGCGGCACTTATGGTGGAGGTTTGAGCAAATATGATGGAAAAACATTTACCAATTATACCACTGCTCAAGGACTAGCAAATAACTTTGTTTATAGTATTGCTCAAGATAGCCAGCAGAATTTATGGTTAGGAACATATGGCGGAGGGCTAAGCAGATATGACGGAAAATCTTTCCTCAATTTTAACACTGTTCAGGGATTGCCTGATAATGTGGTTACGCAGGTATTGATGATTAAAGAAAACCCATCAAATAATTTCGTGGCTAACATTGCAATAGGAACAAACTCTGGAGTAGCCGTCATTACAGGCTTTGAACCCATTTTCTCTCAAAAGAATGGTGGAGATGAAATTGTACTTGCGCAAAATATGCTTCTGAATCAAGAGTTGATAAACTACAAACCAGTTATAGAAATTTATAACTCCTCCACAGGTTACCCAATAAAAGATGTGAATGCGGGACAAAACACAATGTTTTTAGATAATCAAGGTATTATTTGGGCGGGCACAGGTTCTGATAAAACAGGATTGGTGCGATTTGATTATGCTGTCTTAGAAAAAAATAGGGAACCGCCTAAAGTTGATATTCAGAATGTGAAATTAAATAGCGAACCTATTTGTTGGTATGCTATCAAGAATAAGGAGTTAATAAAGAATATTGAGTTAGATCCGATGCAATATAATGTGCAGGATGCCGAAATGAAGATGGCCCAATTTAATGCTTTTGGCAATGCAGTTGCTCAAGAAGTAATAGAGAGTCAGATAATTAAATACTCGGGAATCCAATTTGATAGCATAACCAAATTTTATCCCATTCCCGAAAATCTAGTTTTACCATACAAACACAACAATGTTAGTTTTGAATTCAATGCTATTGAAACAGGGCGTAACTTTTTGATAAATTACCAATACATTTTGGAGGGTTATGATAAAGAATGGAATCCAGTTACAAAAAAAACTAATGCAACCTTTGGTAATATTAATGATGGCACTTATACTTTCAAACTAAAAGCCCTAAGCCCGAGCGGTGTTTGGTGCGATCCTATTGAATATACTTTCGAAGTATTGCCTCCTTTGTATAGAACATGGTGGGCGTTATTGATTTATTTCATTAGTATTTCTGGTGTTTTGGTATTGGCTTTTAGATGGAGGACAGCAGCACTAAGAGTGCAGAAGGTGATGCTAGAACAAACAATCAGAGTGAGAACAGCAGAAGTTGTTGCAGAAAAGAAGGAAGTTGAAAAACAAAAACAACGTAGCGATGAATTGTTGCTCAACATTCTGCCCTCAGAGGTAGCTGAAGAGCTTAAAGAAAAAGGAATTGCGGAAGCAAAACAGTTCGATGCAGTAACCGTAATGTTTACGGATTTTAAAGATTTTACTCAAATAGCTGAAAAATTATCGCCAAAAGAATTGGTTTCTCAAATTCACACATACTTTAAAGCTTTTGATGAAATCATTGGTAAATACAATATCGAAAAAATAAAAACTATTGGTGACAGCTATATGGCAGCCGGAGGGTTGCCTGTTCCTAATAAAACACATGCTATTGATGTGATTATGGCAGCATTAGAAATACAACAATTTATGGAAGCGCATTACAGTTTATCAAAGATCGGAAAGTTTAGCGGAGCTCGTATTGGCATCCATACAGGTCCTGTGGTTGCTGGCATTGTTGGTGTAAAAAAATTCGCGTATGACACTTGGGGTGATACCGTAAATATTGCTTCGCGTATGGAGACATCAGGTGCAATAGGGAAAGTGAATATTAGTGGAGCTACTTATGAATTGGTGAAGGATAAATTTAGGTGTGTGCCCAGAGGTAAAGTAAAAGCGAAAAACAAAGGTGAAATTGACATGTACTTTGTCGAAGCAGCTTTATAGAATTGGCACAAATCCCAAAAGCAATAAGTTTGCCCTAGTTGAAATTCGTCAACTACAGATAAAACTTTTTTTGTTTGCACCCAATGTTAATTCTTGAGAGTTAATATACTGGGTAGTACAACATAGGTTTGTGATTTGAAATTTATTAAAAGAAACTTTTAGAATTATTCTCTAAACACAAGAGGTATAGCAAGTTGGTGTTTAGAAAGTTTTGGCTCAGGTATTTTGCCAAATCAATCAGATTGTGATTATTTCGTATCGGGAAAACGAACAGAAACAACTATAAAATTTGCATCAGTATCTATCTACTGAAACTGTAACTCAAACAATTTTTTGTATTCCCCATTAGCGATCATTAACGTATCATGCGATCCTGATTCTACAATTTTCCCTTTATCTATAACCACAATTTTAGTCGCCTTGCGAATGGTGGACAAGCGATGTGCAATCACTAAACTCGTTCTACCTTGAGTCAATTTTTCAGTTGCTTTTTGAATGAGTAATTCCGATTCTGTATCAACACTACTAGTGGCTTCATCTAAAACTAGAATCTTTGGATTTTGGATATATGCACGCACGAAAGAAATAAGTTGGCGTTGCCCAACACTCAGCATACCGCCTCTTTCACGCACATTATAGTCATAAGTATTAGGCAAGTTCATGATGAACTCATGCGTACCAATCAGCATAGAGGCGGCTATCACATCTGCTCTGAGTATGCTCGCATCGCGCAGTGTGATGTTATTCAAAATAGAGTCGCTGAATAGAAAAACATCTTGCAAAACAAGGCCAATATTTTTTCTAAGTGATGCTAAAGAATACTCCTTGAGCGAACGACCATCCAATAATATTTCGCCTTGTTGATAATCATACGAACGATTTAATAGTGACGCAATACTGCTTTTACCACCGCCTGTGGCACCTACCAAGGCCACCATTTCGCCTGACTTTATTTTTAGACAGATGTCTGATAAAACAAATTGCTCTTTCAAATAGGCGAACGAAACATTGTTGAACTCAATATCACCCTTTGCATCATGAAGGATTAATTTTCCTTCATCCAATTGTTCTTCATGGGTGTCTATCACTTTAAAAACACGCTCTGCATTTACCACACCCATTTGTAGCACGTTGAAGTTGTCCGCCATTTGTCTGATGGGCCTATACATCATGGTGATGAAGGTGCTGAACTCAAGCAAAATTCCGGGTGTCATATATCCATTCAAGCTTTGGTGCAAACCCCACCAAAGCATCAACGAAATGCTTGCAGCACTGAGCAACTCTACCACCGGAAAAAAAATACTGTATGCCCAAATACCTCTAATATGGGCATCGCGATGCTCATTGTTGATGATGTCAAACTTTAGTTTCTCCTGTTTTTCACGATTGAAAATCTGAACGATATTCATACCGGTAACATGCTCTTGAATGAACACATTTATGCGGGCCACTTCGTTGCGCACATCATTGAAAGATTTTTTTACAGCACGTTGAAATATGCGGGTGGCATAGAATAAAATTGGAATTGGAAGCAAGACAATAAGGGTCATTTTCCAATCTAAATAAAACATAAATCCTATAATCACCAACAGTTTTAATAAGTCGCGCAGGATATCCAAAACGCCTACACTAAATACTTCTGCTATGCCATCCACATCCGAAATAAGACGTGTTACAAACTGACCAACGGGAGTTTTATCGAAGTAACTTAAACGAAATCGAAGAACATGTTTGTACAAATCCGAACGCAAATCAAGTGTCACCGATTGTGCAATGCGATTGGCCAATTGTGCTTGAAAATATTGAAGCAGTGACTCGATAATAAGAACCACAATGAACCATATAAATAAGGAGCGAACATGCCCATAGTCTTTGTTGGCAACAGCATCATCGAGCATTATTCGCATTTGCTCCGGTCTCACCCAAACCAATGCAGACAGCGCAACCACCAATATCATGGTGATGAAAAACGAAAGTCGATAAGGTTTGCCACGCTTGAACAGGCGTGAAAATATTTTCCAGTCGAATGCGGTTGAAGATTTTGTCAAGGCGTCAGAATGGAAGATTGAATGATGGAATTTATATAGTGATATTTCACATCGGTGAGGTGAAGCCCTTGCGGCTGCATGCTTGCCCCTTCCTTGAGTCTAATTTTGCTTAACATCACCTCTTCGAATTGCTCCACAGTCAATTGTCCTCGACCTACTTTGACCAATGTGCCCACTACTGCGCGCACCATATTGCGAAGAAACCTATTTGCAGTAATGTGAAAAACAAGTTGATCGCCTACTTGTGTCCACTCTGCTTTTTTCAAATCACACAAGGTGGTTTTCTGTCCGCCACCTGCTTTGCAAAAAGTGGCGAAGTCGTTTGTTAGGAGCATCAATGCCGCTGCCTCATTCATTTTGTCAAGCTCCAATGGCCAATAATAATAAGTAGAATAATTGCGCATAAACGGATTGCGATGTTGATGAATGTGGTATTCATAGCTGCGTTCGTAAGCATCAAAACGTGCGTGCGATTTCTCTTTTACAGCAAATATTTCGTGCACACCAATGTCTCTTGGTAAAATGTGGCTGAGCCTAAAAAACATTTCTTCAATGTCGGCAATACCATTTTCGACATTGAAATGCAAATAGAATTTGCGTGCATGAACACCAGTATCCGTTCTTCCACAACCAAGGGTGATCACCTTCTCTTGCTTAAGCAATTTGCGCAATGCAATTTCAATTTCTGCCTGAACAGTATTTGCATTGGGTTGAATTTGCCAACCATGATAGTTGGTGCCATCATAACTTATTCTCATGAAATAGCGCGGCCACAATTGCTGTTCGGTATTTTCTATTTGTGGGATTTCTTCTTCTGGCATTGACAAAAAAATATTAGGGCGCAAAAATCAACGCTACAATAATTTTTTGGCTGTAGTATTTTTTTATTAGCGAAGATGAAATTTTGTATTATTCAAAAATCCATGGCCATGTTTTTGACGACAAAAAAAAATGAGAACCCGATAATTTTACAATGATGAAAACAACACGATTTATCTATTTGAAATGCAATCTACCTTTTTATTTCACAGTCATTTTGTGCTCATTCTTTTTTACCTCTTGCTATGTGAATCGATATCAAAAAGTGGAAACCAAATGGAAGGACTCCACTTCTAGCGATTTAAAATACAGCTCGCCAGATTCGTTGATAACCGTGTCACATGACCTTTGGAGCAGTGGCGGTTGGATTAGGAGCAACATTAAAAATAACAGCGACAGCATACTCTACTTGGTGCAGTCGCATACGTTTGATATTTTCCAAAAATCAGATTCATTTCCACTGCTTCACTACAAACAGTGTGTGGTGATGGATAGTCTCGGAAACCGCTATATCAGTCAATACAACACTTTGAAAACAATCGAAAAGGGGCGTGATATTCCTATACCTCCAAAAGGAGTAGCCGTACTTTTTAGCAACAAAATCAACAATTACTTAAACCTAAATTACAAAACCAACGATGAGGCCAAGGACCAACCCAAAATATATACGGAACATGAAAGTCCTTTTCATTTTACTAAACAAGTGGCCTATTCCAAATCGGCAACAGATGATATACACATCGCAAAGTATTCTTTTTTTGTAAATGAAATACAGCCCTATAAATTTATTTGGTCGGCAGGTGCGATACCAATGGAACAACGCAGCAATAATGCATTTTATGTTGAAAGTAAACGACCAAGTATTGTTACCTATCTTGGAATTTTAGGCTTGGTTGTAGGATCCGCTTTGCTAGATGAGCATGAGTAGCAGACTACATGAAGGCCATTGAGAAACCCTCAAAAACACAAGCCTATTCATACGTATTTCGTTTCATTAAAAAGTAGTCAAATGCATCTATATAAATTTGATTTTTGAAGGCAGACGGCTTTGATAAAAGCGGAGTTTACTAGTGTAATACCAAATATAATTACTAGCTAGTCCAAATAATGTCCTGAAAAATATACATAAAGCTGCAAGTGCTGATAACGTTTTCTGCCGTTAATGTATTT
>JAYSWI010000067.1:0-2667 GCA_043718125.1 Flavobacteriales bacterium | reverse complement strand
TGTATTCGAAAAATGAAACATGGAAATGTCTGCTCAAGTTTGGAATAGAGAATAGTATTTCGGAGCTATATAATGAAAGTTTCTTTGAGCAAGTGGATGAAATTAATTTCACTACAAATAAGTCGAATGCGTCCTTTGACATCAGTATCCCGATAAAACAAAACGATGAAATAATAGCCTATTTGCTAGCCGGAGATGAAGGTGAAGAACAACTGAAAATGAGTCCCGTCATCAAGCACATGAAGTTTATACAGACCATTACCAATGTGCTGGTGGTGGCCATTCAAAACAGACGATTGCAAGAAGAAAGTTTGAGACAAGAACTAATAAAAAAGGAACTGGAATTGGCTGCGGAAATGCAAGCTATTCTGCTCCCACATGATCTGCCTCACAATGATTTTTTTGAGGTCAGTGCTTTTTATAGAGCGCACCAGCAGGTAGGTGGGGACTATTATGACTTCATGGAGCTGAATGAAAACGAGGTGATGTTTTGTATGGCCGATGTTTCAGGAAAGGGTGTAAGTGCCGCATTCTTAATGGCAAATTTCCAAGCCTACTTGCGTAGTATTTTTTCTTATCATCCTGGCGATTTGGTGGACATCGTTCGCGAGTTGAACGAGCAGGTGATGCGTTCTGCGCGAGGCGAGAAATACATCACACTTTTTTTGGCTGTCTATAAAAAATCTTCGCGCACTTTGCATTATGTCAATTGTGGTCACAACCCGCCTGTGCTGGCTGATGCCAATGGATATACTGAACAATTGAAACTTGGAACTATCGGTCTAGGCATGTTTGAAGAATTGCCAAAAGTGCTAGAAGGTGAAATTAAAATTAGGCCAAACACAATCATAGTTTGTTTCACCGATGGCCTTGTAGAAACCGAAAATCTGGACAACGAGGAGTTCAGTACTGAGCGATTAGAAAAAATTGTTCTTTCTTATTTTAATGACAGCATGAGCGATATGAACGACATAATCATGCAAGCCCTCAACGACTTCCGTGGTGAGGCACCTTACTACGATGACTTGGCCATATTGAGCAGCAGGTTTCTTTGAATGTCAAACACATGCAAGGGCCATTAAAAAAATTTCGTGATGCGCTGCTCCACAGCGAAAATCTATTAGTTGCCATCAGTGGTGGAAAGGACAGCATGGTGCTTTGCGATTTGTTGCTCAAGTGCAAAATTCAATTTCAAATAGCACATGTCAACTATGGATTGCGTGGAGATGAAAGCGATGGTGATGAAAATTTTGTGCGCTCTTTTGCGGAAAAGAACCATTTAAAAATTCATGTATTGAATGTAAATACCGCAGAAGAATGTAAAATCAATAACAAAGGCATTCAAGAATTTGCAAGGGCCGTGAGGTATAAATGGTTTGAACAATTGAGGTTAGAATTCAACTTGAAATTCATCATGACTGCGCATCATAAGGACGATCAAGTAGAAACAATTTTGCACCAATTCATAAGGGGTGGCGGCTTGGCTGCTTTGCGTGGGATGAAGGAAATTCAAGGCAATATTTATAGGCCATTGCTTTCCTTTTCTAAAAAAGAAATTTTGGATTATGCCAATGAGAACAAACTGGAATGGAGAGAAGACAGTAGCAATGAAACTATCAACTACACACGCAATTTTATTAGACATGAGTTGATACCCGTGATGGAAAAAATAAATGCCAATCTCAAAGATTCCATCACAAGTCGGGCAGATATTTTTGAAGAAGCTGAAAATTATTTGAACCAAAAGTTGGCAGAAGAAATTAGCAACGAAGTAAGTATTTATGAAGATGGAATACAGTTTAAGGTCAGTTGGATAAGGACACACACTGCTTCAAAAACATTGATTTGGCGCTTGTTACAGCCATATAATTTTAATGCCGCTCAGAGTGGTGAGGCACTGAAATTAGTGGACGCAGAAAGTGGAAAAAGTATTTCAAGTTCTTCACATTACTTGCTGCGTGACAGAGCTTATTTTATGATAACGCCAATCAAATTGAATGAAACACATTTCGAAATTTTGATTGCAAGCGCACCTTTTGAAATAGACTTTCCTATTGCGATGCTTGGAGAAATGTATGATTTTCCTACACATTTCTCCAAGGACAAAAACATAGCGCAACTTGATACCGACAAAATAACTTGGCCTTTGGTCTTGCGCAATTGGCACGAAGGTGACCGGTTTGTACCGCTAGGTATGAAAGGGCATCAGAAGGTTAGCGATTTTTTGATCCTTCAAAAAGTTCCACTTCACGAAAAGAAAAAAATATTGGTTTTGGTGTCCGACAATAAGGTAGTTTGGATTGTGAAATATCGCATTTCGGATGAGTTCAAGTTGGATGCTAATTCTAAGAAAATGCTTTCACTCAAAGTTTGATCATCCCGTTTTGCACTGCTGCAAAAGATTCTGAATTTGACAGCATGAAATAAAAAAAAACGGGGTCATCTCATTTTTGCAGATGACCCCGTTCCTATTTATTTTCTAGAGGATTATTCTTTCACAAAGGAAATTACTTGCATGTTTTCACCGTTGGTTACTTGAATCAAATAGAAACCCGCTTCAATGTTTGAGACATTCATTTCGTGTCTTCTGAAATTCAAATTGTTTTGAATTATTTCTGACATCACCACTTTTCCATCAATGCTGAAAACTGTAATCTCAACAGTTGT
>JAYSWI010000066.1:0-2670 GCA_043718125.1 Flavobacteriales bacterium | reverse complement strand
TGAGCAAAGCAGTGCCTAGTAGCGTAACACTTTGGGCTAGCATGGCTCGTTACATTTATGAAAAACACAAAGACGACAATATCATTATCATTGACAGTAAGAACATTGACGACCGTAAATTGGTCAATAGTTTTAAAGAAGAATGGAAGAAAATAACTGGTGATTCTTTAAAGAATGTGATTGTTGTAAACGATGCTTCTGCGTTTAGCGTGAAGGAGAAATATGCCATTGGTAAAAACAACATTATAGTAGTCCCCACGAATGATAAAAAGGTGATCAGCACCCTCTTTAAAGTATTGGGCGAAGGCAAAATAATGGTTTATGGAACCGAAGCTTGGGACGATATGGAAAGCATCAATGTTGGCAACCGCAACAGGTATCTAGTGCATTATCCGCAAACCACTTTTGTGGACTACAACAATGTGAAAGTGCAGCGCTGGATAGAAGCCTATAGGAAAAAATTTAAAACAGAACCCAGCAGTTATGCTATCAGTGGCTATGACATGATGATGTTTTATGGATGTGGTTTAAAAACTTTTGGACGAGCATTCCCCAATCATTTTAGCGAAATAGAAGCCAATACTTATGGTTCAGATTTCGATTATTTCAAAACTTCGGACGAGGGCGGATTCGAAAACAGATTTGTGATGATCATCGGAACCGATCATTATGAATTGATCAGAGAACGGTAAAAATGTTTTGCCGTTAATTGCTCCAAAAATATGAGCGCAACTCGACTGCTTATTGGCAGTGTTTGCCTAGAAATTCGAAATTAAAATCTTTCTTTTGAAGCGATTAAAATAATTACTGAATAGAAGCGTTCACCACCTGCGCCCAACCCAAAATAGCATTGCACATTGAAAAAAAATCTTTCCATTATTCTGTTTGTCTTTTTAATTAAGTGCATAGATGCACAACTTGGCGGCACTACTGTTTTCAACACTTTCAATATACCTGGTTCAGCCCGCGTGGCAGCTATGGGCGGCACTTATTTCGCAATAAAAGATGGAGATTTACAAATAGCCGCCTTCAACCCATCAGTGCTCGACAGCAACGTGCACAACAAAATAGCCATGAGTTATGTGGATTATTTCGACCAGATAAAAATGGGATATGCTGCTTATGGCTATTATATAAATCCAAAGTGGACCAGCGCAGCTACTTTACAATACATCAACTATGGCAATCAAACCGAACTAGATGGATTGGGTTATGAATTGGGAACATTTAAATCTGCGGATTACGCATTGACACTTGGGGCAGGCTATCAATACGACAGTCTGTGGACTCTTGGGGCCAACCTCAAAACGATGTATAGCAATTTGGCCAACTATACCTCATTGGCTTTGGCCATGGACGCAGCCGTTACGTACCACAAGAAAAATAAAAACTTCACAGCATCATTGATAGCAAAGAATTTTGGCCGACAAGTGATTACATACAACGATGGCGAAAGGAGAAAGCTACCAGCCGAAATTCAGATAGGCTTTACCAAACGTCCGGCCCATGCGCCATTCAGATTTTCAGTAGTATTTGAGAATATGCAACAATGGGATCTTACCTACATCAATCCAAACGCGACCATCGTGGTAGATCCAGTCACAGGCGAAATTATCACCAAGGATAGATGGGAATTTGGCGACAAACTGATGCGCCACATAGTAATAGGCACTGAGTTTTTGCTGGGCGAAAACGTAAATCTCAGAGTGGGCTACAACTACAGAAGGCGCCAAGAGTTGAAGATAGAAGACAAACCAGGCATGGCAGGATTCAGTTATGGTTTTGGTTTCAAAATTTCAAGATTGCATTTCAGTTATGGCCGTTCCATTTTTCACTTGGCCGGGCCTAGCAACCATATTTCTGTCACCACTAGTTTGAGTCAGTGGTGATGCAGAATTTTGTCATCGCTTCATAGACCAATATTGTCGTCTTTATCATTTTTGCAACACTGCTGCAAATTGAACTTTTATCCACTCATACATTGTGGATTGTATCAAAATCAACACAATATGGAAGACGCTCACAAAGGAAAAATGTAATCTATTTTTCTTATTCAAACCCAAGGTTCAAAATGTCGGATTTGTTTTTTTGCCACTCTTTCTTATCATTTTTAAATATGTATTAAGCAGTCAAATCCAATTGCTGTATCATCGCATCATTCATTCTGTTCTTTTTTGAATAAAAACAAAATTATCCCACTCCTGCTCGGCCCAACATTGTTTGTATTGTTGTGGAGCATCAATCCGCTTGTTCTTGACCATGCCGCTAGCAAAGTGCTGGCAGTGCTGGCTTGGATGCTCACTTGGTGGATTGCAGAAGCGGTGCCTATGGCCATCACATCGCTGTTGCCCATAATGCTTTTTCCATTGCTTGGTGTGATGAGTTTAGAGAAAACATGCTTGAGTTATAGCAATCGATTTGTGTTTCTTTTTTTAGGTGGATTCCTCATAGCACTCGCTATGGAAAAATGGAATTTGCACCGCAGACTAGCACTTGGCATTGTAAACAAAACAGGCACGAGTGCCAACAAGATTATCCTCGGATTTTTTCTCGCCTCATACCTCATCAGCATGTGGATAAGCAATACCGCAACAGCTTTGATGATGTTGCCCATAGGCGCATCGGTGGTGACACTGCTGGTGAATGAGGAGGACAGGGCAAGCAAAAAGG
>JAYSWI010000065.1:0-2673 GCA_043718125.1 Flavobacteriales bacterium | reverse complement strand
CCCATTTCCACATGGTCGCAAGCACCTTTGATTGCTCCACATTTGGTATGGCCCAGCACCACTATTAGTTTAGATCCAGCCACTTTGCAGGCAAACTCAATACTGCCAATAATGTCGGTGTTTACAATATTTCCGGCAATGCGTATTGAGAAAACATCTCCCAACCCTTGATCGAAAATCAACTCCGCTGAGGTGCGACTGTCGATACAACTTAGTATTACGGCAAATGGCCATTGTCCGTCACGTGTTTCGTTTACTTGCTCCAGCAAGTTGCGATTTAGATTTAAGTTATTGATAAATCTTTGGTTTCCTTCTTTGAGGAATTGCAATGCCTTCATTGGCGTAACTGTTGCCTGTGTTTCTGATGTGTGTGCTTTCATTTTTATTGATTTATTTTTTTTTGACGTTTGATTTTTGTAAAAATTATTGATGGACTTTTGGTCTTCAATGTGCCATCACACCATTGAATGATGGAATGCTAATCAATTCTACTTTGATTTTTTTTAGTTGCGCAGGGCCGGATTTATATTCATGTATTATTTCTAAAATATCCAAATCAATACTATGAGATTTTGTTCCATCAATGATGAGTGTCGAACTTTCTTTCACCTCGTCTAACGCTAAACAGATGCCGCCTTTATTCAGGAATGTAACGTTCTCTGACAGCGTGATAACTACCCGCTCTCCATCACCGTTTTTGGTCTTCTCTACTTTGAATGCCCGCTTAAAATTGTTGCGAAGAATTACAAACATGGCTACAAGCAAGCCCACGGCAATTCCCTTTAGCAAGTCGGAAAATTGAATGGCCAAAATGGTAACTATAAAGGGAAGGAACTGCGCCCAACCAAGGCGATACATAGATTTGAAAAGCGAAACTTTGGCCAGTTTATATCCAACCATAAGCAACAAAGCAGCAAGGCAAGCAAGTGGAATTTTGTTGAGCAATGGTGCCAAAAATATGACACTCACCAATAAGAGAATTCCATGAAAAATGGCTGACAATTTTGTCTTACCACCCGAATTGATATTGGCTGATGTGCGAACTATGACAGCGGTAAGTGGCAGTCCTCCGATAAGTCCTGAAAGTAGATTGCCCAATCCTTGTGCTTTCAATTCTCTGTTAACTGGAGTGTTTCTCTTATGTGGATCCATTTTGTCCGCAGCTTCCACACTAAGCAACGACTCCAAACTGGCAATGATTGCAATAGTCAATGCAACCACATACACTTGATAATTGCCAAATGCCGAGAAATCAGGGAAGGTGAAATGACTAAAAAATTCGCTTGAGGTATTTGATACGGGAAGACTTACAAGCGTGTCGCCTGACAGTGACAATGTTGGATTGTTCAGCTTGAAAAACTCATTCATTACCACGCCAATGATGACCACCAACAATGCTCCAGGTACAATCCTGAAGAATGCATATTTTTTCAAGACCGGCCTCTCCCACAGAATGAGCACCGCTATACAAACCAGCGCAATGATGATGGCTCCCATTTGTGGATTCTGAATCGCATTCCAAATTTCTGTGAAGGTGTTTGCTCCATCTTTTTGTATGAAATCAAAATCGCCTTCGCTGTCTTTGTCATAGCCCAAAGCATGTGGAATTTGTTTCAGAATCAGAATGATGCCGATGGCAGCAAGCATTCCTTTTATCACACTTGATGGGAAGTAATATCCGATAATTCCTGCCTTCAAAAAGCCGAATATGATTTGCAAAATACCGGCAAGCACTACAGCCAACAGAAACACTTCGAAGGTGCCTAACTTCTCAATGGAAGCTACCACTATAACGGTAAGCCCGGCAGCCGGGCCACTTACACTAAGCGATGAACCACTTGCAAAGGCGACTACTATGCCGCCAACTATACCCGCGATGATTCCTGAAAATAGCGGTGCATTGCTGGCCAGTGCAATGCCAAGGCAAAGCGGCACAGCAACTAAGAAAACTACGAGACCTGCGGGCAAGTCATTTTTGAGATATCGGAACGTAAGTTCCTTCTTGAGGTTGATTGGAGATTTCATAATTAAGATTGAATGGGTGAAATAGCTCAACTAAATATGTTGCGCTTCAAATAATTTGAGTAAAAAAAAATGTTGAATTGAGGTCTATTAAAGCCCCGAACTTTTAGAACTTATCTGGTGGTGAATACACCCCATCGCTATGGCCCGGATTTGCAGCACACCAGCGGTGGCCAGCAAACGATAGTGATAGGGACATTAAATCTTTGGAACCAAATAAGTGTTCACTTTCTGATAGCATGGATTCCTCATTCTTGCTTTTCGATTCTTCATTATCAGATTCTTTTTCTTCGCCCGCAAAATTTTCTGCCAAGGAAAAAGACGCATGAGCCGCCACTTTGAAGCAATACATCATTGTATTCACGCTGGTTGAAAACAAGAATAGCAAAAGAAAAAATATGCTGATGATGGACTTCAATGTTTAATAATTTTCGAGTGCAAACTTAGCATATTCATGTTGTCACCTTCTTCTTGCTTCCCAAAATATCAGAAAAAATTTTAGCAGGTTTATTATTCCAATCTGACAAATAGACTTTATATAAGATAGAATTTTCTGATTCTTTCGCAGTTTACAAGTATCTATGATGAAATCCGAAGAATTCCAATGTTTATAGCAAGCACATTAGATCCAAACATTGAACCCCGCTGGGG
>JAYSWI010000064.1:0-2674 GCA_043718125.1 Flavobacteriales bacterium | reverse complement strand
TCACTGATGGCGCACTGGTGTAACCTGCACCATGATTTGTTACTACTATTTCATAAACCGATTGATTCACCGATGTTCCATAATACTGTGCTGTATTGTCGATACTTAATAGATTATTTGTGTTAATTAGGCCAGCAGTATGACTGAAATTGCGAACAGTGATGGGTGCAATTGTACTAATAGCATGTGAACCGATGGAAGCAAATGCCAATTGATGCACAATGCCACCCGCGAAAATTCCAGTGCCGCTTAGGGTGTAATTAGCTGAGGGATCGTTTTGAAAAAGTATGGCCGCATTTGCATAAGCAAAGTTTGCCCAACCATTGTTGATGAATGAACGGCCAACATAAACAGAAGTGCCAATAGGAGATGCTGAGGCAGTGTGGGCGAATACTCTGCCTATAGCACCAATGGTTACATCTTTACAAGCAGTTAATGTATTTGATGAAATGCTGTTCCAGTTTAGGTCGCCATCCACAGTGATATTGTACACCTCACGGTTGCTATCCATTGTGAGTACTGATCCGGCTGAAACAAGAATATTGCTCAAAGCTGGTGGCACTGTGCCTCCAACCCAAGTAGTGGGGCTAGACCACAATCCACCACAACCAGCCACAGTAGAAAAGGTAGCAGGCACTGATGATGTAAGATTGATGTCGTCAATGGCTGCACCGGTCGGGCCGCCCATATTTGCATCATTTTGCCATGTAAATATTAGTCTGAAAGTGTTGCCTGCATAGCTGCATGGCAGAGTAAGGAAGCCGGTATTGGGATGATAAACACCATTGCCCGCACCGTCAGTAAAAAGCAATTGAGCACCGGGCATAGAGGTGCTGCCAGAAACCGGAAAGTTTGCAACAGGCGTGAATGAAGTAGGTGCGCTATAAACTAAGACTCTATCCCAGCCAGGCTCGCCTAAATTCTTTATCATGAAGTTTAATAATATTTGGGTTTCACCGGCTGGCACTGTTACATCGCGGTAGAAGTGGGAGGTGGCCGAAATATTATTTGCATAACCAAAGGTGCTGCCCCCATTGCTAGAAACATAAGCATGACAAGCACCGCTGTTTGGTGTGCCCACATTATTGCTATACCATTGGTTTACTCCACCATTCACCACACTCCATCCATTGGCCGCAAAACCAACACCATTTTCAAAGCCACCGTCACCGTTAGGATTTATAAGTTGAGTTTGGGTGTGGCCAACCATTGACATACACAAAGATGTTATGAGTAGCAGAGCATGATGACCCACTAGATGAATTGTACGATCGTAGTAAGCAATAAAAATTGGCCAAAATGAATTTTCCATTTGAATGGTTGGTGATGATTGATGATTGCCCATGATGATTTGTTTTTTTAAATAATAAAATTGCTTATTGATTTCTGAAATTCAACCTGTATTTCGAATTGAATTAACGGGTCAAATATTTCAGAATCTTCAAGCCTCAAGCAATACGTAAATAGTATGATTCGCAATTGTTGATGAAAGCGCACATTGAAATTTTGGAATAGAGATATCGAAGAATTTCTCACTGATTTGCCTAATTGGCAAAGCCACGCCCCGACTTGTTCAGAGCTTCTACTCGCGTTTGCACATGCAGCTTGTCATAGATGTTGTAGATGTGTGTTCGAATGGTATTGGCACTTACAAAAAGTTTGTCTGCAATTTCTTTGTTGCGCAATCCTTGAGCAAGCAGATCAAGTATTTCATTCTCGCGCACAGTAAGAGAAAATTCTGTGGAGGCTTCTACACTTGGAATTGTTTTTACCTGTTGGAAATGTGCCACCACTTTGCGCGCAATAGAACTGCTCATGGGGCTGCCACCATTGTATATATCCTGTATGGCATCAAACAGTTTATTACCTGCAGCTCGCTTCACTATGTAGCCATTTGCACCGGCACTTAATGCTGCAAAAATTTTATCATCCTCTTCATAAGAAGAACAAATCAAAATATGCACGTTTGGATATTTTTCTTTTACCAACCGCGTGCACTCGATGCCCGACATGCCGGGCAGACCAATGTCCATAAGTATTACATCGGGCAATGATTGGGCGATACCAATCAACGCTTCTTCTGCCGAGGCAAAGGCTTCGCTTGTGAATCCTTCTTGATTGTTGAGCATAAAAGAAACTCCTTGTCTTATTTCAGGATGATCTTCTATAACCGCTACTTTTATTTGTTGTTCAGTAATTTGTTCCATTGTTGTTTGTGGAGTTATGTCTAGTTGATTATTAGTTTGTTTCAAAAAAAAATTATGTTGCTGTGATAAATGCCTTGCGGTACAAATTGCAGGAGGCGAAAAGGTTCAGCAGGCATTGGTCTATATTATTTGTCCTTATGTATTGTTGTATTCAGAGGGCCAAAAGTCCATCTGTGTTTGTACAAAATGTCTAGTACAATTGTATGATATTGCTAAAGCGGAATTTTCAAAATCAGTGATGAGCCATTTCCGATAGATGATATTATTTCCACCATACCTCCATAATCATCTGCACGTTTTTTCATATTTCTCAATCCGTTGCCTTTGTGTTTCAAGCTGTGCTCATCATAGCCCTTGCCATTTTCGCGTATTGTGATGTGCAGCACGTTGCTACCAATTTCTATTTTCGATTCTAAATCTGTGGCTCCAGAATGTTTCTTTACGTTGTGCAAATACTCTTTTACAAT
>JAYSWI010000625.1:0-8902 GCA_043718125.1 Flavobacteriales bacterium | reverse complement strand
AATACATTAACGGCAGAAAACGTTATCAGCACTTGCAGCTTTATGTATATTTTTCAGGACATTATTTGGACTAGCTAGTAATTATATTTGGTATTACAACAATTAAGAAATCCGAACTACAAAATAGCAGTACAGTAGGCTCGACAAAATATTGTAACAACGGGTCTCAACCCCTAGTGGCAGCGCGGCTTGTACTTGGCTTGCAAAGTGTTTTTTAGAAGCCGGTAGTTATACATGTTTGATATGCACCGTGCGAAGTGATGAATCGAATGCCTTTAAAAACATATAATCGAATAGGGCTAACAAGTTATACCAATTCTTAGTTTAAAATAGTCCTCCAACAAGTGCGGGGGTAAATTCCGTTAGAGTAGCTGTTTAGGAGAATCGAGCGTAGCGAAGATTGGCCCAAAAACAGATACCGATACGGTATTAAAAGTGTTGGGGAATCATGCGGACAAGCATTTTCTATTTCAAAGAAGTAGGAAGAAACTTGTGCAATGATTTTTTCATCCAATTGTTGATTTTTGAACGGATGAATTGGTGAGCTTTTAAGATCAGAAAACAGTTATTCTTTCTTTGGATGAACCTCCATATAACTCAACAAATTGAGCAACTGATCCTCGCGCTGTGCCAGGTCGTTGGTAAGTTTTGTTTTTTGTTGTTTCAATGCTTCTATTTCTGCATTGATTTTGGTAGAATCGACACCACTGGGGTACGCAGATTCTTTAGACAATTGTTTTGACATTTAGATAGGGTGTTTAATACCTCAAAGGTGAAGCATTTGCACAAGAACATCGAACGTAAATATTGATTTTTTTGAACACCTAAATGGTGTGTTGAATTCAACAGTGTAAATCCCATCAACGGAATAAATCCCATCAACGGAATAAATCCCATCAATGGGATAAATCCCCTTGCTACACATCCATAGGCTCGCAGCATATTGTGGAGCTGGACTTTAGTCCATTGTTATCATCCCCGCACCAACCGTTTGTACTTCAACCTGTGTGGTGTAGTGTCGCCCAGGCGTTTCAGTTTGTTTTCCTCGTATTCGCTAAAAGTTCCTTCGAAATAATAGACTTGCGAATCGCCCTCGAAGGCCAGTATGTGGGTGCATATTCTGTCCAGAAACCAGCGGTCGTGGCTGATAACCACTGCACAGCCGGCAAAACTTTCGATGCCTTCTTCCAAAGCGCGCAGGGTGTTTACATCAATGTCGTTAGTTGGCTCATCTAGGAGCAATACGTTGGCTTCTGTTTTCAATGTCATGGCCAAATGCAGTCTATTCCTTTCTCCGCCTGATAGAATGCCGCATTTCTTTTGTTGTTCGCCACCAGCGAAGTTGAACTTGCTGCAATAGGCCCTAGAGTTGATGGTTTGGCCGCCAATGGCTATTACTTCGTTGCCACCGCTGATCACTTCATATACTGATTTGTTAGGATCTATATCGGCATGGGATTGATCCACATAGCCTATTTGCACTGTGTCGCCTATTTTGATGGTGCCGCCATCGGGTGTATCCTCTTGCATTATCATTCTGAACAGCGTTGTTTTACCGGCACCGTTTGGGCCAATAATTCCTACAATGCCAGCAGGTGGCAGTTTGAATGATAGGTCTTCGATGAGTAGTTTTTCATCAAAAGCTTTGGCTACATTGGTGAACTCGATGACATCGTTGCCCAATCGCGGGCCATTGGGGATAGGTATTTCCAAGCGTGCTTCTTTTTCGCGTTCGCCTTCGCTCATCATTTTATCGTAGTTGGCAAGGCGGGCTTTGTTTTTCGATTGCCTTCCTTTGGGATTGGTGCGCACCCATTCCAGCTCGCGCTCAAGTATTTTTCTGCGTTTGCTTTCTCCTTTTTCTTCTTGTGCCAGTCGCTTGCTTTTTTGTTCCAACCAACTGGAGTAATTGCCTTGGTATGGAATGCCTTCCCCTCTATCCAACTCCAGTATCCAACCGGCCACGTTGTCCAAGAAATAACGGTCGTGGGTTACAGCCAACACTGTTCCTTTGTACTCCGACAGGTGGTGCTCTAGCCACAGCACACTTTCCGCATCCAAGTGGTTGGTAGGCTCGTCCAAAAGCAACACATCGGGTTGTTGTAAAAGCAGTCTGCAAAGTGCCACTCTTCTGCGCTCGCCACCACTCAATATTCCAATCTTTTGGTCTTCTGGTGCGCAGCGCAAAGCATCCATTGCAATGCTCAGTTTGTTGTCCAGATCCCAACCGCCAAGCGCTTCTATTTTGTCCTGTGCAGCAGCTTGTTGGTTCATCAACTTTTCCATTTTGTCTGCATCGTTGAGGATTTCCTCATCCATAAATTTGAGGTTTATTTCCTCGTATTCTTTGAGTGCATCGGTGATGGGTTTTACACCTTCTTCCACTATTTCGCGTACCGTTTTGGTGTCGTCCAATTGGGGTTCTTGTGGCAAATAGCCCACGCTGAAACCGGAACTCCAAACTACGTCCCCTTGAAAACTTTGGTCAAGTCCTGCTATTATTTTCATCACCGTGGATTTGCCCGAACCATTCATTCCGAGTATGCCAATTTTGGCTCCGTAATAGAAGCTCAGGTAAATGTCCTTGATGATGTGTTTGCCGGTAGGTGTGATTTTATTCACGCCAACCATGCTGAATATTATTTTCTTGTCGTCTGCCATGTTGTGGATGTTGGGTATTTGTCTCGTTAGAAATCGAGAATTTTATGGGTTATGTTTTGAAAAAAATGGGGGGCGAAGATAGAAGAAGCAATGTGATGCCTATGGTGTAGCCTTAAACACATCCGCCTTTATCACCACCACCAATGGTTCTTCTCCCTTTATATAGATAGTAGCTGTTTGAGTATCGCTGCCGGGCTTTTTACCAAATGGGTTAAATCCAATTTCTAGTTCCACTTGTTCTCCTGCAGGTATGCTGTTCTTGGTAATCTTTGGCAGGGTGCAGCCACATGTGGTGATGATGCTGTCCACTTGCATGGTGCAGTTGCCCTCGTTGCGCAAGAAGAAAATATGGCGCACTGGTTCGCGGTGATTTATTCTTCCAAAGTCGAAGGTGTCGGCATCTAATATTGGTTTTACAAAACGCACCGTATTTGGAATTTGAATCACGTTTTCTATTTCAATCTTTCTCTCCAAACATGCACTGCGCACGTAGATGGAATTTTTCTCGTCCACTATGTCATCGCTCACACTTTTTTTGGCCTTCACCTCGCCAAAAGGTATGAGTTCGAACTCCAGACGTGCGCCATTTGAGGCTGTGTCGTTGATGTATTTTAGAAATGCACCCTCACTGTCCGCACTTAGAAAATTGACTAAACTGGAGGTTCGCCTCTTGGTAAGATTGAGGTTGTAATCGCTCTTGGCCCTTGGGCTAGCGAAGCCCCGCACGAGTATTTTCAAACTATTGCCTTCATCCAATTCCTCCAGAAGCAACTCCGAAAACAATTTCAAATCTGCCACTCCTTTATTCACTGTTAGTTCAAAAAAATCGTGGGTGATTTGTTCTGCATCTTCTTTCATTTCAGCAGATACTCCTTTGGTGTTTTCTTTCAGGTATGTGGGCAACTGGGCTATGTATGAGTGGTATGCCATCATGTAGGTGAGGGTGGTGGTGGTGTCCCATACATCGGGGTTGGGCTCATCGTTGTGGAAATAGAGAATGACGGGAATGGTGGCCATCAAGTCCATGAGCTTTATTCGGTTTTCGCTTTCAGGATTGGAGGTTGGCTCAGGATTATTTAGCGGGACTTGATAGATGTCGTTGCAGCAAGTAGCATTACTAGTGGCCGCATTGGAGCCTTCGCGGTTGGAGGCGAAATAGGCCACTTCATTTCTTTCATCCATTGTGAAATAGAAATCATTAGCGCTGGAGTTGTATGGCGGTCCAGCGTTTTCTACTTTGTTGTAGTTCCCATTCTCTTCTTTGCTCTTGAAAATATCTAAGCCACCGAAACCCAAATGCCAATCGCTGCTGAAGTATAAATGGCCGTCATAGAAATGAGGTGTCAATTCATCGCCCGGGGTGTTTAGTCTGTTGCCTAGGTTGATGGGTTTGGTATAAGATTCATTCTCGCTTTGTGCTATCCATAGGTCCATGCCACCTTCGCCTTCGGGTCGGTTGCTTGCGAAATAGATGTAAGTGAAATTCCCTTTTCGATAGGCATAAGGCATCGTATTGATGTTTCCATCGGTGTTTAATGTTTCTATTTCTTTTGCATTTACAAAGCCATTTTCGCTGCGTTGGGCGGTGTATATTTTCACTGTTTCATTTTCGGCCAATGCGAAATAACATTGATTGTCAAGCACACATAAGTTGGATATTTCGGCACCTGCGGGAAGGCCAGCAATGTCTATTTTGATAGGAGTTTCATTTGGTGCTATGGAATAAATATTCCAACTTGCATTGTCACCCATTGCTGTGGATGCGTAATAAAACTTGTCGTCTGCAAAGGGAGCGACTTCCGACTCGGTGGTGTTGATAGCGGGCGGCAACAATTCCACTTCCTTCAATTCCAAAGGCCGTTTATAGTTCAATGCCCATATAGCACTCTTCAGTTGTTGATCGGCTAGTTGGGCAATTGCTTCATCTGCTTTTGCTTTATGTTTCTTAATGAATTTTTTGAAGTTGCGTTGTGCATCTTCATATTGCCCATTAAATTTTTGCATCCAAGCCAAGTAATAAAGAGAATTGGGATTGAGCTTGCCATTGTCCTTTGCATAGCTCCTTTCATAGAGCGTTAGTGCAAGGGCATAGTCTTTCACAAGTCGGGCTGCATCGGCATATTTGTTCAGTATTTCGAATGAGGAGGAGTCGAGATCGGAGGCTTGCTGGTAGTAAGAAAAGGCTTCGTCCCATTTTTGTTGTTGTGCTGCCACATCGCCTGCGCGCATTAGCTGCATTGGCTTTTGGGCTTGTGTTATGGCGGCTCCAATTATTAGAAGGAGGAAGGTTGTAAATATTTTGTTCATCATGCCGCTACAAATGTGTGTGGAATCAACCAATTTCACCGCATTAAAATTTCTTTCAAATAAAAGCAAGGATGGATAGAAACGCAATAATCGGAATAGTAGGGGCCGGGGCTATGGGTAGTGGAATAGCGCAAGTGGCGGCACAAAGTGGGCATTCAGTCATCATCACCGATGCCAACCAAGGGGCGTTGGACAAATCGAAAACTGCATTGCAGACCACGATGGCTAGGCTGGTTGAGAAAGGGAAAATAACTTCTGAAGAATCTATTGCCATTCAAAAAAGAATGGAGTACCACACATCGCTACAAGCGTTAAAGCCTTGCTCATTTGTGATTGAGGCCATAGTGGAAATAATTGAGCTAAAGAAGTTAGTATTTATTGAGTTAGAATCCATCGTGGATGAAAGCTGTGTGCTTGCAAGCAATACTTCTTCACTCTCAATAACTGCCATAGCGGCATCTTGCAAAGAAGCAAGTAGGGTGATAGGCATCCACTTCTTTAATCCTGCACCGCTGATGCCTTTGGTAGAAATAATTGCTGCACTGCAGACTGAGCCAAGCACAGTTGAACGGTGCAAAACGCTTGTTTCTTCTTGGAATAAAACTGTGGTTGTGGCCAAGGACACGCCCGGTTTTATTGTAAATAGAGTGGCACGGCCCTTCTATGGCGAAGCACTGAGAATATACGAAGAGGGCTATGCAGATTTCTCCACAATAGATGCTGCAATGCGCGACTTGGGTTTCAAAATGGGGCCATTCGAACTGATGGATCTAATAGGGAATGATGTGAACTATGCGGTGACGGAAAGCGTTTTTGCGGCCTTCTATTTCGACCCGAGATATAAGCCTAGCATTACTCAAAAAAGAAATGTGGAAGCAGGGTGGTTGGGCAAAAAGACGGGCCGTGGATTTTACAATTATGCAGAGGGTGCTGCAATGCCCACGCCATCAGACAATGCACAACTGCGCGATGACATAGGAAAAAGGATTTTGGCCATGCTGATCAATGAGGCTTATGAGGCTTTGCATCTCAACATTGCAAGTGCAGAGGATATTGATATTGCAATGACCAAAGGTGTCAATTATCCCAAGGGTCTTATAGCCTGGGGTGTGGCAATAGGACTGCCGCTTTGTGCTGATAGAATGAATGTGCTTTACCTCACTTATCAAGAGGACAGGTATAGGTGTAGCATGGGGTTGCGTGTGGTGTAGGTGTTGCAATAATCCTGAACCAGATGACATTTATTCGTAAAATTGTCCTGATATTTATCTAAATAAATAAACTGTAACAAAATGGGTCAAGCAATTAACATTAATGACATCAAAAAACTCTACCCTGACGAGTGGGTTCTTATAGGCAATCCACTATTGGACGACAGCAAATTGGATGTGATTTCGGGTGTGCCCTTGTATCACAGCAAAGACAAGAAAGAAGTTTGTTACATCGGAAGAGACAAGACTTCGGCTTACGATAAGATTACTTTAATATTTACCGGAACTTTTAAACCAACAAGAAAGTTGACTGGCATTTTCAACCGCATCAAATAATGACTTGCCACTTCAAAAGAGAACCCGAAAGCGGTTTGATTATCGTAAGCATTGAGATTGACGACAAATATGAATTGAAAATGGTGCTTGATACAGGGTGTACCAACACTACAATTGACAGCAATGCTTTGTATTTATTGGGCTACGATCTCAAAGACAGTATTGGTAAAGTTGAGATTGAAACTGCAAATGGCATCATTGAGACTGAAGTTTTTGAGGTCAATAGTTTTTCATCGCTAGGACTTATCAAGGACAAATTTCAAATTCAGGTTTACGACTTCTTAGCTCACGGAATTTTTTCTGATTACAACGGACTTCTTGGTTTAGATTTTCTGGAAGGAACAAAATTTTGAATTGACACAAAAGCAAACACGATAACTGTAAACTAAAGTAGCACCGTTTCGATTTCTGCAAAAACGCTTCTTCGTTCTTATCAATTGGATTAAAAATAGCCCGTTCCTACGGCACTCCGATTGGCTTGCAACTTTCTTGCAATGGGATAAACCTCGTTGCTACAAAATGCTTCGAGCCTACGATTCTCTTACCAATTACAATTGGTACAAAAGCTTCTCAATAATAAATATTCCTGCGCACTTTGGCCACGTACTTAGCCAGGCGAATGACTTGTTTGGTGTATCCAAACTCGTTGTCGTACCACACATAAAGCACTACGCCTTTGCCATCGGGCGACACAATGGTGGCTTGCGAATCATAGACTGAACAACAGTCGTTGCCCACTATATCGGAACTCACCAACTCTTCGCTAAGGCTAAAATATATTTGATTAACGAGGTCTCCTTCCAATGCACTTTTGCGCACTATAGCGTTAACCTCTGCAAGGCTTGTTGTTTTTTCTACATAAACATGAATAATGGCCAAAGAGCCATTGGGCAATGGAACCCTCACTGCATTTGCAGTTAGTTTGTTGGCTAGTTCGGGTATCACTTTGGTGACGGCTTTGCCAGCTCCTGTTTCTGTTATCACCATGTTTACTGCTGCGCTGCGGCCCCTGCGACTTTTCTTGTGCATATTGTCCAGTAGGTTTTGGTCGTTGGTGTAGGCATGCACTGTTTCAATGTGGCCTTTGTCTATTACCAATGCGTCATGCACGCTTTTCAATATGGGGCATATAGCATTGGTGGTGCAACTGGCTGCGGAGAATGTGGTTTCGTTTTCTATATCCAAATCGCGGTGGTTGATGCCATACACCACATTTGGCACTTCTTTGCCCGGTGCGGTGAGTATCACTTTCTCTATGCCCTTTGCTTTTAGGTGAATGCTTAGTGCTTCGCGATCTTTGAACACGCCTGTGTTGTCTATCAATAGTGCGTTATTTATTCCATAAGCTGTGTAGTCCACAGCACCGGCATCCTTGGTGGCTATGATGTGTATGCGCTGTCCGTTTATCATCAAACATTTGTTGCCATAGTCAATTTCCACAGTGCCTTTGAAGCGGCCATGTACGGAGTCGTTCTCGAACAATGCCGCGCGTTTCTTTAGGGACAAGTCATCGTCCTCGCGGGCTACTATGGCGCGCAGTCGGAGTTGTTGTCCTTTGCCGGCTTGCTTTATTAGCTCGCGGGCTGCAAGGCGGCCTATGCGCCCAAAGCCAAACAATACCACATCGCGTGGTTCTATATCCGCTCCTTCTTCTACCATGAAGTTGCGCAATTTTTCTGACAGAAACTCGGACTGTGTGTTGAAATGGTCGCGCTCGTTGAGCCATTCGCTGGCCAACTTCCCGATATCTATTTTGGCAGGGGCAAGCTCCATTTCGTAAAGCCCACGAGCCAAGTCAGCTGTGTCAAATATGCTGATGGGTTTGGCCACTACTTCTGCTGCATACTTGTGCAGCCGAAGTATTTCGGACGGACTGATGTCCACTACATGATTGCGAAATAATACCAGTTCGATGCTTTTATCGAAAAGCAATTTGCCTACGCTGTTGAGCAAGTCCACAGCGGCTTTTTCCTGATTCACATACACCTTCAGTTCATTGCTGTAGGTGTCGGGGGCCAGTGTTGTTTGTGACATGTTTTGTTGTAAATAATTTAAGTGTGTGATGAAAAGATAATCTATGCAGAATGCATTGTCTGCATAGAGTGCGCGAATGTAATTGTACGTTGTTGTTGGATATACATTTTCTATTTATTTCGAACCAACGAGAGCCGTCTATACTGTCCAAGGTACAGCTTGGTTTATATGTTTTTAAAGGCATTCGATTCATCACTTCGCATGGTGCATATCAAACATGTAAAATACTATTTGTAATTATGAATTAGTCCGTTTTATTGTGCGCCTCTCGTGTGTTCTCTCTACCTCATCTGCCTTGGGCATCTTCTCACCTCATCCGGCCTTCTGGCTTTTGCCAGAAGGCCACCTTCTCC
>JAYSWI010000624.1:0-8943 GCA_043718125.1 Flavobacteriales bacterium | reverse complement strand
ATCTTTGAGAATGCTATTGCACATTCAAAGTTTGAGAAACAATAAATGGAATTGTCAGATTTTGGAATTGAATGGAGGCATCACAAATCATGGTTCTTTCCCAAATTCAAATTGTTGATTATTTAGTGAATTGTGCAACCACATAAAACACATTTATGTCAGGTGGATGCGTTTTATTTGCAGCAATAGTTCATATCCAAATACTTCCTTCTAAATTAATTTTTGCTTGGCCAACAACTCTAATAAATGCATAGTTTGTAACGATAAATGTGCAACGATTGAGTAATCAAAAATTTCTAAAAAAATTATGTAGCGCTCCTCAAGAACCTCTTTAACAATACTGCGTATCAATCCCCCACATATTTGGAAACCCTACATTCATATTCTTTTTTTAAGTCTATTCGCATTGTTGCAATCATTGCGCTAATGCTGTTTTCCAAGACTATCTTAAGTCAGGAAAATTCAATTGCCGGTGCGGATCTAAATACCTGCCAAGGCTTTTTGGTGGACTCCGGACTAAGTGCTGCCAATTATGGCAACAACGAAAATCAAGTCATCACAATTTGTGCATCGGCACCAGAAACCATTATCAATCTTTATTGGAATATTTTTAATCTTGGCACAGGCGATGCCATTGAAATATTTGATGGCAATTCAATTGCCTCACCACTTATAGGTTCATATACATTGACCGCTTTGCAAACAACCGATGTAACCAGCACTGGTGCCACTGGATGCCTAACGGTGCGGTTTACATCAGATGGCAGCAACGTTGGAAATTTCGGAGCAGAAATTTCATGTGGACTTCCATGCGAGCGTCCATTGTCGGTAATCACATCGGCAGAAGATCCCATGCCATTGCTTATTTGCCCTGGCGAGGCGGTTACTTTCGATGCAAGCAATACCGTGTTTTACAACGGTACACAAATACAAACCTTCGAGTGGATATTTGATGATGGTGCGACTGATGTAAGCAATTGGCCAATGGTTACGCATACTTTTATTGAGCCGGGTGGCTACAAAGTGCAACTCGCAATAGTTGACGATAACAATTGCAACAACAACAATGTGAACGACTATATCGTGTTCGTTAGTACACCACCAATTTTTGATTTAGTAACTGAGATAACAGATATATGCCTTGGTGGTGAAGCCTTTTTGGGCATTACAAACATCGCACAAGACTCTACTTATTACTTAGACAGTTTGAACAACTGGATTTCTGAACCTTGGATAGATATTCCCAATGCAGATTTAGGTGGCGACTTTTGTATCCCCGATGATCAATCTGGTTGTTTCCACAACGAAATATCCATATCAGCTTTTAGCTATAATGAAGTCTTGGATGAAGTTTCAGATATTGAAAGTTTCTTCATCAATTTCGAGCATAGTTTTATGGGTGATCTAAGCATCACTTTCATTTGTCCAAACAATCAATCCATCAATGTACACCAACAAGGTGGAGGTGGCACATACCTAGGTGTTCCTATTGATGACATTGGTGGTGATTCTTGCCCTGTACCATTAGGAGTTGGTTGGGACTATTGGTGGGCACCATCTGCCACAAATGGAACTTGGCAAGCAGAAGCAGGTGCAACCTCACTGCCAAGCGGAACCTACCAAAGTGTTGATCCATGGACAAACCTTTTGGGCTGCCCACTAAATGGAACTTGGGAAATAGAAATTTGTGACTTATGGGGACTTGATGATGGCAACATCTTCACTTGGAATATCAATTTTAATCCGGAGTTGTACGACAATCTTTTATCCTTCGAGCCTATCTATGGCCCTGATTGCGACAGCACTTTTTGGGTGGGTGATGGAATAATAAGTCAATCATCAGGTTGCGATTGGATCAACGTGGTACTCGACCTACCGGGTGTTTACGATTATACCTATTACGCCACCAACAATTTTGGATGCACTTATGACACCACTGTTTCTATCAGTGTTGATGTTGCCCCAACCATCAACGCAGGCCCCGACATCACACTGGATTGCACCAATTCAAATCAACAATTGGCAGGTGCATTCAACGAACCTGTTCCTCCAGGTACCTCTTTTATTTGGCAATGGACACCAGCACTTGGCCTTGCCACTCCATCATTGCAATACACCGAATTTGACAACATCCCTTTTACAACAAATTACACCCTTACAGGCTATCCTGTTGGCCAACCCGGATGTTTTAGTACGGATGATATTCTTGTCACCGTAAATTCAGGAGTCTCCATTGATGTAGAAGAATTTTATACCGCATGTCATGGTGACAGTATTCACGTGCTGGCCCCAACTATTAGCGGTGGCACTCAGCACTTCGAGTTTTTTTGGGAGAGTTATGAAGGTGAAATTATTACTGATTATGATTTTTATTTGGCAGTAATAGAACCAATGGAATATTGCGCCATCATTACAGACTTATGCAACACCACCGACACTGCTTGCACCTCAGTTACCACCTACCCAATAGTGCCAGCAACATTCCATGTAGAGGATCCTTTTGGTTGCGAGCCACATTATTCTTTGATGACATTGGACTATCAAGAATTTCAGAATATCGAAAGCATGACTTGGCATTTTGGCGATGGAGAAACCGCTACAACATTGGCCTCGGCCAACCATGAATATCATATTGCAGATACCTATCACCCGTGGTTAGATATTATTGATATCAATGGATGTTTTACTTCCGATACACTTGAATCCTCAGTAATAATATGGCCTACACCCATAGCAAGTTTTTCTACTTCACCAGAAATAGCTGAACTTCCGAATACCAATTTTGAATTCAATAATGAAAGCAACAATGGCGAAGACTACCACTGGACTTTCACTTACTTGGGCCAAGCCTATACAGAAGATGCTGAGTTCACTTTTCCTTTGGAAAGGCCCAACAGCTATTTAGTTTGGCTATACGCATCCACACAATACGGATGTATTGACAGTACTTCGCGTCAAGTAGAAGTAAAGCAAGCCATTGATGTTTATATCCCCAATGCCTTCACACCAGATTATGATGGCATCAATGACTTATGGCAAATACATGGAACTGGTTTCGAATACGAAGGCTTTAAAGCACAAGTGTTCGACCGTTGGGGTGGTTTGATTTACGAAAGCTCGGACCCTTTTGGAGCTTGGACCGGAGCTGCCTTAAACGGTTCCTATTTTGTTCCGGACGGAGCCTATAATTATCGTGTCATTATTCGCGATTCGCAAAACGATGTGAATCATGAATTTACGGGCAGTGTTGTGTTGGTGAGGTAAGCGCAGCTTGATTAACCTAAAACGTGCGATTCAATTTTGCACAAATTTGAGCCTCATTATCTTCACATTCGTTTTGTGTGAAAGACAATTATTTAATTCTTCTTTTCAAAATAAAATTTCGATAAGCGCTGCCGAATTGATTTGACACTTATCTCATCCATAAACAATTCTTCATAGCAGATTGCGCTAATTGAATCCGGATTTACTAAAATTAGATATGGGGATCTTGTTATGTCGCATGTTTTCAATTGTACAGAAAGCAAATCTGGACTTCTTGATGGTCGAAAAACAACGGTGTATTTGAATCCCTTTAGCTGGTGTTGAATCTTATTTAGAAATAAATATCTATTATAAATAGCCACTAGTTTTGAATCGATGTAAACCAAAATATTGATCTTTCTCAAAGTCCGATTTTTTTTAAATATGCTATTTACTTTCTCAAGGCAAAGTCCACACGAAATATCGCCAATTACGATAACCGCTCCACTGTTTTTAATTGAATCCAATTTTCCATCTACTGTTTCGTACTCTATTACTTCAGCATGGCAACAACTAATTAGTGTTAAGGCAAAAAGCAGAAAAACGACAATTTTCATGGCGCAATAAAATTGTATTCGATAAGGTTCAAATAACTATACTTTTCAAAGTCACGTTTAGCCAAAGGTTCTATTTCCCAAGGCATGTATCCCGGGCCAAGATAGATGGTGAACATTTTATTATTTGAAATCATGGCATTCGCACTTTCTTGAAACAATTCAAAATCGTTTCGTACTATTTTGAAATCAAAAAAACTAGAATTGTCAACAATTCTGAACGCCTTTTTGGCAATTTTCCCCAATTTATTTATAGTAAATATTACCTCATTGGTTTGTAGCGTTGAATACATGCTGCTAACCATGAAAGTAGAATCGTTTACAAATTGAATCGCCAAATTTTTGGAAGCAGTATCCTGCAAAACGGTTGATCCAAATTCGAAGATTCCAACCTTTCGCAAGTCAACATATTTCTGCTCATTTTTTACGACATCAATGTCCACCCAATCCACCGGATCAAAACAAAGACTGTCCAATAACTCTAGTTGATGGTTATATGCATATACCATAGGCTTTGAAACACTCAACCATAAAACAAAATCAGAATTAACATCGACCATATTACAAGGAGTGAAGTGAGTAAACTCAATAAAATCCATCGGGGGATGGATGGCCATAACCTCCTCTTGATTCCTCAAAACACAAAGGCCCGTTTTGTCACTAGTATATGCTTCGTTGTAGTAATATGAGCCTATGTCGTAGTCACTTGAAAAGAAAAAATTCTTATACTTTTTATTCACCTTAGCTGCATGAAGAATTCTGTCAGTTTTTAATTCGATGTCCAATATGATATCTCCAATATGTAGTTTCAAAATCCCTTCTTTCAGTCCTAAGTATAGTTTAGCTATAATATTTCGTTTATCTATTTTTATTTTTTTTGAATAAGTAACTCTGTGAATTTTGTTCTGTTCAGTAATCAAATCAATTTCACAAAATGTGAATTCCCTCTTCTTGTGGTCGATGCCTAAAAAAAAATAGCCAACCTGATTTAAATCATTGGTGACTATTGTTAAAGTATGAGGTGGAATTGCGATAAGGCTATTTTCAACGGCAATTGTGAATGACTTCTTTAATTTAAAAAAAAAAAAACTATCATTGTCCTGAGTCGAAATTTGGCACAAATTGGCATTGGATATTGAACAAAGAATACAAAAAAACAACGACCTCACGCAATTGCGAGGTCGTTGTTTCATTTTTTTTTTGTCCGATTTAATCATTCAAACAATTAATTGTTTCCATCGGTTCTATCAATACTTATGGTGCCATCTCCTTTTGCATCACAATCCCAAGTAACGGTATAAACACGTTCAATAAGCTCGCTAGCAACTTGTATAGTCATCTGACTAGAGCCACTAAAATTCGAAGATGCAATTTCATCTTCAGCAAAATCAATCAAATTTTTGACCGTCTCATAATCATTTGCATCAATTCCCGGATGGATTCCAGGAGGATGACATCCAATAAGACCAGCGCCAGTGCATACACCAATCCAACCTTGCTGGGAAGTGCCTGCAATCTGGCCCATGTGCCAACTCACATCAGCGTAACCGAAAAGTCCCTTGCCTCCTTTTGTGAGCGAAATAATATTCGCGGCCTTTGAGGTAAAAGATACTAAGACCAATACCGCAAATAATAAACATAACTTTTTCATTTTGATTTATAGATTATTGCCTTCGGAATTAAAAGCAGGCAAAAAAAAAAAAATGAAACATCATTCCTAATTTTATTTGTTAAATTTTGAATCAGGTTTCGAAAAATTCACGACTGAAAATATTTGAAACCCACAGTGTAGTATTTCTATTCAACTTTAAGATGAAAATATTGGCGATTTTTGCAACCTTTAATTCTTATCACGGTCAATTATACTGCGCATAAATTTTATTTCGGATTGATGAAAAAATTCTACACCCTTCTTCTCGCCTTCTTTGTAGTTCATTATTTTCAAGCCCAGATAGAATGTCCCGGTTTTCCAATTACACTTATGGCAGCAGGCACTCAGAGTGTGTGTGACATCACTTTGCAAGATGCAGGTGGCGGAGGCGCATACCCCGATCAGAATATCACAATGACGCTTTGCCCTACGGAGGCAGGTGATGTTATTCAATTGTATTTTAGTGCATTTGCGCTGGCGAATCCGCCCGGTGGCAATGGGGATGATGCCCTTTTAATTTATGATGGTCCGGACACTTCAGCACCGTTTTTAGGAGGTTATGGAGGTAGTGATATTCAAGGCCTACCAGTTACTGGAACGGTCAATAATCCCACTGGATGTCTTACACTCGTTTTCCAAGACAATGGTGCTGCGAACACAACAAGTCCGGGTTTCGAAGCTTGCGTTACTTGCACCACACCTTGCGATCCGCCAACTTCTGCTTCTGCCATCACTAGTCCAATACCAAACGATCCTCTCATTCAAAGTGTTGGTGTATGTGCCGGAGCTCCAGTTAACTTTAGTGGTGCAGGCTCAAGCGCAGGCACCGGCTTTTCAATCAATAGTTACCACTGGGATTTTGACGATGGAGTGTTGGATAATACCAGTGGGATGAATGTCTCCCACATCTTCGATCAGCCAGGCGAATACATAGTTATTCTTTCCATAGAAGATAATAATTTGGGTGAAGATGGAATAGGTTGTCAAAGTTTAAACATCATTCCACTTCAAGTTTTGGTAAGCACCATTCCCAACTATCCCGGAATTCTTTCGCAAGAAACTTGTTTTCCCGAAGAAGTAGAATTGACTGCCGAAATTTTTACTGATCTCAACAACGATGGTATTGCGGATAATGAAGTTGATGTGATAAGTCCCACTTGGACTGCCTTACCTCCTCAGGTAGTTTCCGGACAAACCTATCTAGCAGATGGAGCAGGATTTAGCTATAGCTCCTGTTTAGAATTCGATTTTTTCGAAGATGGACAAACACTAGAAAATTGCAGTGATCTCTACAGTGTTTTCGTAAACATGGAGCATAGTTATATGGGTGATTTGGGTGTGTTTGTTACCTGCCCAGATGGAACAGTGGTAAACATGGTAGATTGGGGTACAAACGGTGGTGGCGGCACTTTTTTAGGTGTTGCATTGGACGATAATGGTACAGAACCAGGTGTGGGTTGGGATTATTATTGGGAACCTTATGCTACCAATGGAACCTGGGGCGCAAATTCCGGAATTGGTGCTAGTTTACCAAGCGGAAGTTATGAATCGGCTGAGGATTTGTGCTCATTGGTTGGCTGCCCACTTAATGGTAGTTGGTGTATTAGCGTAACAGATAATCTTGCCATCGACAATGGATACATCTTCGCCTGGGGCCTCAATCTAAACCCTGCATTGTACCCTGATGTCACCACCTTTACACCCGTGATTGGGCTAGGTGCAGATAGCAGTTTTTGGAGTGGCCCAAATATTCAGTATATGTCGTGGGATGCTGATACAATTCAAGTGTTGCCACCTTCACCTGGAAGCTATGACTACACGTACACAATTTTAAATAATTTCGGCTGTCAGTTTGATACAACAATTACCGTTGAGTGGAATGAAACACCAACTGTAAGCGCAGGACCAGACCAGTTGTATAGCTGCGGCCAAGTCCTAATGGATGGCTCACTCATAGGCACTCCGCCTTTCGCTGCGTTTCAATATTCGTGGTCTCCATCAATCGGATTATTAAACAATGCAAATATTCAAGATCCGATTGTATTGGCACTCCCGCAATCCACAGTCTTTACATTGACTGGTTTTCCCGTAGGCCATCCTGTGTGTGTAAGTTCAGATGATGTGCTTGTGAGCCTAGACCCTCTTGGCGACCCCGGCTTGGATACAGAAATAAGTATCTGCTCCAATGATGCCCCTTTTGATATGACTAACGTGCTCGATGGAAATCCTGTTAGCACTGGTGTTTGGTTGGATCAAAATGATGTGCCCTTGCCCAACAATTTTTTTGATCCTATGCTATTAACCCCAGGTAATTACACCTATAGTGTAGCTTTTGGAAATTGTGAAGCACAAGCTATACTCTCAATAAATATGGCCTTGCCCACTCAAATTCAAATAAGCAACGACACATCTATATGCGAATTTACAGAAGTAAACTTCGAGCTATTAAACATTACGGATGGGCAACCTAGTTTTTCAAACTTATGGACGTTTAATGGCAATTTTATTAGCAATGCCAATACCGATGGAAGTTACATACCAACTTCATCAGGTCAGTTGTGCTTGGATGTCACCGATGCTTGTGACTATGTAGCATCCGAATGTTTTTATGTTGAATTATTGCCCACTCCACTCGTCACTTTTATGGCCGATACTACAATTCAATGTTGGCCATTGGCCTTTAAGTTAGAAAGTTTAGTAGATCCAAATCTGTATGAAAGTTTGCAATGGATAATTAGTAATGACGTAACGGCCCAAGACCTAGATTCTATCGTTATTTCATTTGACCAACCGGGTAGTTATGATGTAAGTCTTTTTGTTGTAAACGATTTGGGTTGCACTTATTCCAAAACAGAAAATGGATATTTGAATTCACTTTTCCCACCAACTGCAGGTTTCGATTCCGACCCACAACCTACGGATATTTCTAACACCGAAATTCACTTTGAAGATTTGAGCATTGGAGAAATAGCAAATTACAATTGGGAATTTGGCAACCCTGTTTTGGGCACAAGCGCACAATCCAACCCCTCTTTTACATTCCCAAATAATATTGGGGCAATCTATCCAGTATCATTAAAAGTGATAGATATATATAATTGTGTGGACAGTGTCGAAGGCTTTGTGGATATCAATGATATTTTTCAATTTTATGTTCCCAACACGTTTACACCAAACTATGATGGCATAAATGATTTCTTCTTTGTAAAAGGTGCGGATATCGATAACACCCGTTTCCTATTTCAAATTTACAATCGTTGGGGTGAGAAGATTTTTGAATCGAACGATATGAATGTACCATGGACGGGAGAAGTAAAGGGAGGTGATTACTTTGCAGTTGATGGCACCTATAATTGGCGAGCAATCGTGGTTAGTGCCGGCACAGGTGTCAAAAAAGAGTTAGAGGGGATATTGAATGTAATTCGCTAATACAAA
>JAYSWI010000623.1:0-2987 GCA_043718125.1 Flavobacteriales bacterium | reverse complement strand
TCCAAGCAATTGCATTCTTCTGTTCAAAGCTAAAATCCAAAACTCTTCGAATTGAAGGTTTTCGGTTCTTTCAAGAATGAGTTCATAAGCGAGTTTTGCATTGAGCGATGGGTTGTTTTGTTTTGATTCACTTGCCCTGCGCCTGCGCGCAAGTTCCAAAGCTGCCAATACACCCACAGACTTTGCTTCACCCATGCCTTTAAACTTTTGTAGGTCGGACAAACTAAGATTCCCAAGTAATACAAGATCATTGTTTACACTTTTCAAAATTCGCCTTGAAAGTTCTACTGCCGATTCTTCTCTGTTGCCTGATCCAATCATAATAGCAATAAGTTCTGCATCGCTCAGCGAACTTGCTCCTTTGTTGGCAAGTTTTTCGCGAGGTCTATCGTCCTCGTTCCATGATTTTATTCCTGAAAGTTGATCCAATAAAAATGAGTGTAAAAAAGAGGGCCTTCGAAACGAAGGCCCTCAAATATATTGGTCTTTAAAAATTCTTATTTCAAACCGTTGATATGCAATTGCAAACTGCTTTTCAAATTGGCAGCTTTGTTCTTATGAATCACATTGGTTTTTGCTAATTTGTCAATCATTGCAACTACTTTGGGGAAAAGTGCAGTAGCCTCCTTGGTAACTGTCAAATCGCGCAATTTGCGCAGTGCATTGCGGGTTGTTTTGTGGTAATACTTGTTGCGCAGTCTCTTTGCATTGTTGCTGCGTATTCTTTTGATTGAAGACTTATGATTTGCCATAGCTGTTTCTAAAATTGGGGCGCAAATATAATCGGACTCATTATCCAAACAAGCGTGTTCCAAAAATTAGCAAGAAAACCTTTCAAATTGCATTTAGTATAACACTAGCACATTATACTATTCCATTGAAAAACATCCAATCATCCGCCCTCAAAGTTCTTTTTGCTGTCGTGCTTTTCCGTTCTAATACGTTGTGTTCTCAAGATTTCATGCAGCCTATCGACAGTTTGAAAGGCGTATTCAAAAGTGCCAATCACGATAGCATTCGCGGTCGTTTGATGGACGAAATCAGCTACATTTTTTATTCTTATGAGCTGGATTCTAGTATTTATTATGCAAAATTATCGGGAGAGTATGCTAAGAAGTGTGGTGATCAAAAAATGTTGGCCCAATCATACAATTCCGTAGGTGTTTGCTTGATAAACAAATCTGCACTAATGAGTGCTATGGACTATTTTAATAATGCTTACGTCATTTACTCAAACATAAAGGATGCCGCTGGAGAAGCTAAAATGCTCAACAATTTGGGTGTCATTTATTCTGATATTGGAGAGTATGAGAAGGCAATACAAAAATTCCAATTGTCTTGGCAGATAAATATTCAATTGCAACGTTGGGATGTGGCTTCTCATGCACTGTTCAACATTTCAATCAATGAAACGTATTTACATGATTTAGACAATGCACTGATTCATGCACAAGAATTGCAGCGATTTTTTGCTGAACACAACGATGTGGTGCATCCAGCTCCATTGTTTGCGCAAATTTTTATAGAGAGGAATATTTTGGATTCCGCAAAGTATTATGCTGAAATTGCCATAAGCCAACATGCAATAAGGGGCGAGACTTACTTCATGATTTCGTCTCGATTGACTTTGGCTGATATCTTAATTCAACTTGGCGATTTGGTGGAGGCTGGCAAGCTGATCACCTATTGTAGCGATGAAATTACAATAAACAATTTGGTCGAATCTAAAATTCAACTTTTGCCAATCAGATCGAAATACTTGTCTTTGCTTGGAAGATTTGAAGAGGCTTATGTGGATCAAAATGAATATCAGTCTCTGAAAGACAGTATTGATTCTGCCAATAAAATGAATATGATCAATGACTTGAGTGCGCGTTACGAATTGACACGTATGGAATCGGAAATTGCATCGCAGGATATTCAAATAACAGAAAACAAAACGTGGATAGGTATGTTTATACTCATCGCATTGATACTATCTGTGGGGCTGGTTGCGGTTGTGATATTTCTAAAACGAAACAGAAGATTGAATCAAATATTAAAGACCCAAAATGCTCAAATAAATATCCAACGACAGAAGATTATTTCATCCATTACCTACGCAAAAAAAATACAGCAATCTGCTTTGCCAAAAGAGAAAGATTTTAAATCACTTTTCAAAGAGGCCTTTATTTATTTTAAGCCAAAGGATATTATTTCTGGTGATTTTTATGCTTACCAAATCATCGATAATAAAACTTATGTTGCAGCCATTGATTGCACTGGGCATGGGGTTCCTGGCGCATTCATGTCTCTTATTGCCAATGCCAAATTGAACAGGGTTGTGAATGAATTGAAGGAACGTGATCCTGGCAAAATTTTGGCCGCGATGCACCATGAAATTCAAATTTCGTTACAGCAAGAAACCAACGAAGACAATGCGCAGGATGGTTTGGAAATGAGCCTTTGTGTCATCGATAGGCTGAACCATACCATAGAATTTGCTGGTGCTGGTAGCTCCATCATGCTGATGAAAGACAATGAACTGGTGGAGTATAAAGGAACCGCTCTTGGTTTGGGTGGGAACTTGATACATAGCGAAAGACCCGGACGCAATTTTAAATTTGAAACTCAAATCATTTCGTTCACTCAAAATGATATGCTGATGATGTATTCTGATGGTTTTCACGACCAAATAGGAGGGGAAGAAAATAAGAAACTGAACAAGGGTAAATTCAAAGATTTCATCAAGAATTTGAATATCAGCAATTTGCATAAAGCATCAGAATTGAGCGAAAGCTTTATCAATAATTGGAAAGGAAATCATCCTCAAACTGATGACATCATGCTGATCGGAATTAGATTGTGAGGATATTTTATCCTCTATCTTAGTTAACTAAAACACATTGGCAGAGGTTGTTTTTTTGAATGTGGATGCAAGCGAAGAGGCGTAAAGAAATACCAGACTAGTATTCGATTATTTCAAACGATAGCTCTAGTAAACTCTG
>JAYSWI010000622.1:0-2988 GCA_043718125.1 Flavobacteriales bacterium | reverse complement strand
CAGGCAAACTTTCCAAATCGGCTATATACTCAGCCTGTGCCGCACCTAAATCGGCCACGTTATTATTTGTTATACCTGCGGCCACCTCGGCTGCGACTGCTGATGCTGCGACAGCTATAACTGGGGCAGCTGCTGGAGCAATTATAGAGGCCGCAGTTGCTATAACAACGCTAACGGCATTTAATATTGCAATTTTCTTTTTTATTTCAGCGTTATTAGCATTGATGGCCTCATTCTCTTTTTGAATTTTGCGCAACTTCAAGCGATGCATATTTACCAAGTCTGCCATTTTTTTATAAACCGCCAAACCTGCGTAAGCTGGAATACCGGAACCATCCTCAACAGAAATGTTTGAAATATTGGCAAGAAAATTTGCATCAACATTAAAATTCCCGTTGGCATCCAACAATGCGAAATCAACCTCCAAAGTGCGCGAATACATTTCAAGGCTGGTGACATCAACCAAATCAATCGAAAATACCAATGCGGTTGGATAATGGCAGGTACAGGGGTCATAACCCATCTGAAAATCAGTATGAAACCAAAGTTGATTGTTATTAGGAAATTTAGCAACCTGTGTCACAGAAGTAATTTCAGTGAATTGATCCAATGGCAAATCTATTCCTGCATTATGTCTGAAAAGTCCAGATTTTGGAGCTTCTAAGTTATCATGGTCAACAAAGGACAATGTCACACTGGCTTTATCAGAAGTACCGAGTGTGGCAGGATTAAAATTAGCAAATAGCCTGAGTATCGCTGTTTGTTTGTTGTACAAAATGATGTATGGCATTTGGTCGTAGGTACTATGGTGAAAAGGCACTCCCTCTTCGAAGGCAGTGCCATCAGGATAGCGGCCTAAGTTGATGCTGATAAGCTCCCAACCATCCTCTGGCCAAAAATCTTTTTTGGCCAAAGGAGTATTGCTCAAGTGAGGATACATGCTGTTCTGACTTGAAAATGGATTGGTCATTGAGTTAGCCAAAAACGCATCCATATCGGTCAACATGTAATCATACAGTTCGACTCCATTGTTGCCAAACCATTCAAATTCATTTAGCCAATATGCATTTGGCAATTGAGGATTCTGAGCAGTTGCCGGATTGGTGGATACCACCACGGGCATACCGTTGGTATTTAAATACGGGCCGCAATTGTCTTCAACTTGCGCATAGCAGAAGGAAGAAACAAGTATAAAAGTGATATATATTATTAATTTTTTCATTGTTTTAATTTATTTTATGACCATTAAAAATGTGGTTTTCTCGCGGTCTGTCAGGATCCCCAAAATCTTCATTAATAAAAATGGAATATATTATCTGTACGTTTTGCAGCGATTCATCTAACCGTGCAATTCCTTTAACATTGCGACATTGGTATTCGCAATCATTAATGTCCAGATATCTATCGGTTGCCCCATTATAGTAGGCATCGCAGGTGTCCGCGATATTTCCATCCATACCAGCTACCAATCTTCTTCCACAATCACCCGGAAATGCCGGATGGTATATCCGCATCAATGCGATTTCAAAAGAATCGTTGGGTGCTTCCTCCCAAGCGCCCCAGTAATTGTCGAATATGGCCAACTCGCAACTTGACCCCAGTACATATACAAATTTGGTGATGGTGTCCAATCCATCGTCTTGCGGAAAGCACACCAAATCAGGGTCGTCTTGTATTATCAGCTTTATAGGAATTGTTTGTCCTATAAAATTATCTGAAAACACAAAGGAATAGGTTTGTGTGTGCAGTGTATCAGCTCCTAATACCCATTTGTACGTTGCGTTTTCACGCTCAGCTTTTAAGACAACCAACCCGCCTGCCACCACCCTTGACACTTCTATTAACGGGGCAACGGCACTTGATCCAGCGTGTTGGCATATTGTAAACCGCGCACTCACCTCACTCTTGCCAGCACAGAGGTCAACACTGGGCGGACAATAATTAGGACAATCCGGATTCGTATTGTCGTTACACTCTCGTTTGCATTGTATAAGGCAAAGTGCAACAACAACAGCAAACAGGAATAACAGAAATTGCTTATTCATAATGATATTTTTTTTAGAAAATTATTTTTTCTCTAAGCCGATCAAAAGCATATTCACTTTTTGCTCAAGCTCAGCAACCCGTTTTTCTAATGTAATCGTTTCCGCTTTTGCAGTTGCACTTTCTTGTTGTGCTTTTGCAACTTCTTGTTGCGCTGTTGTATAATATGCCACTTGCTCCTCCAATTGTTTTTGTAGCACATTGCCTTTCTCTTCCAACTCCAAAATATAAAGCGTATTCTCCTCAGCACGTTTCAAAAGTGCTATGCTCATCAGCGCTACATCAAAACCGCCTTGGGTTTCTACCTCTAGGGCACTGGGCATTTCTGGCAGGTGTTTGTTGGCATCTATGTATGCAGCCAATTCGCCAAGGCTCATCAGTTGGTAATCATCCGCAAATACATAGTCGCACCAGCCGGGGTTGTTCACGCGCACTTCGCCTGCGCGCATTTTGCCTGCTACATCCAGCATGTAGGCGGCATCGGGGTTAGAAGTGCCGATACCAGTGCGACCGTTGCCCTTGATCACGAATTTAACATCCGTAAAACCTTGTTTCACTTCTATGGCGTTGACCGAAGTTGACGTTGAGGTGCGCACTTGCAATCCATAGGTGTTGTCGCCACTCGTTTTTTGAATTGAAAAGCCGTCAGATGAACCCGGATTTAAACGCAATTTTGCAGTCGATTGGTAGCTAGGTTGAAAGAAATCAATGGTGCCTGCGGCGTTGAGCGTTATTTGTGCAGTAGCGTTTTTGATCAACATCTGCAATTTGTCTTCGCAAAGAAAAAAGCATCGATTGCCACGGACACCGACCTTAAGTCCATTTCCTGGGGCTTCTCCAGTTTCCTGATTTGTAAACTGAAGCATCGCCTCAGAACCGTTATCGGGATTTTCATCATTAATACCATGTCCCGGGTGTACGTAATAGGGTGTAGGGTCGGAACAA
>JAYSWI010000621.1:0-9032 GCA_043718125.1 Flavobacteriales bacterium | reverse complement strand
TCATCTTTTATACAGCATTGATTAACACAATTCAAGTTAATCATTCACAGCACACCGAAGCGAAGATTGGCCTAAAACAGATACCGATACGGTATTAGGTCATTAAAAATTGAAGGTTAAACCCTGTTGGCGAAACAGGATTTCGAGATGCAAATCAAAAGCCTAACGCATTATTTTTTTAGCTTTTAAGAAAGCCTCATTTCGAGCTTACTTCACGAACCTAAACATCCGTTTCCACCTTACCTCACTTTCAGGCTGGTACTTCACATCCGATTTGCTGAACCAAGTAAACACAGGCTTTCCAACCACATGATCCTCTGGCACAAAACCCCAAAAACGGCTATCGGCACTGTTGTGTCTATTGTCGCCCATCATCCAGTAATAATCTTGCTTGAAGGTGTATGTGGTGGCAATCACTCCATTGATATAAACTTTGCCCTCACGCTGTTCCAGAGTATTGCTTTCATAACTTGTAATTACTCGTTTGTATGTAATCACATTGTCATTGTTTAGTTCAATTGTTTCTCCTTTATATGGAATATGTATTGGGCCATAATTGTCCTGTGTCCAATTGCAATATGGCAAGGATGGATTGTTTGGATACATCGTTACGCCTGTTTGAAAAGGCGAATTATCATAAGGGATGGAGTCAATATTTTGCTGTACGTTTCGAACCACGCTATTGCTTTTTAGCCACTCTACATCTTCGGCATTGAGCGAAGAATTTCCAACCAAGAAATTGACAGAATCTTTTGCAAATTCTAATTTGTTTTCAATGATTGTTTTATATGGATAGAATTGTTCTTCCTCGCCAAAATTAGTTTTGCGAATGGCCAATACTTTTCTATCGTCAAGGTTCACTTTGCAATGTTCCCAAATATCCTTCAAAGCTTTTATATTTTGGACTTCATATTCGTAACTGAGCATCAAACCCGCTGGATTGTCAATGGGTGCATCGTTGATATAGACCTGCCCATTTATTATTTTTAAATTCTCGCCAGGCAATCCAATGCATCGCTTTACATAATTTTCTTTTTTGTCCATAGGGCGTGCTTTCACACCACCTATTTTCTTGTAGCCCTGTTCCAATCCACATATTAAACAAACCCCCTTCTTAAAATTATTCCTAGCTTCTTGGTCATATTTATTTTGATTGGAAACATATTTTTGATAATCATATTTGGCAATCACTTGGGCTTCCTTGCGCAGGTAACTATGGTAATCATGTCCTGCATAATAGGGATCGACCATGATGCTGTCGCCATTGGGGAAATTGAAAACCACTGGGTTGAACCGTTCTACTTCGCCCAGCCCGGGCAAGCGGAAGTAAGGAAGACTAAACCAATCCACATAACTGTTGGTCATGCTGCCGGGCATAGCGTTGTGTACAAAAGGAACGGATACAGGAGTTTGAGGAATTTTGGCACCATAGCTCACTTTACTTACAAACAAATAGTCGCCCACCAACATGCTTTTTTCCATAGATGGCGTTGGAATGGTGAATGCCTCAATGAAGAAAGTTCTGATCACTGATGCTGCCACTATGGCGAACACAATGGCCTCGCCCCACTCGCGCAGACTTCCTTTTTTCTTGCCCGTCCAGTCGCGTGGGCCAATGAAGCTTTGTTGCTTTTCTTTGAATGCCAACATTGGCAATGCCAGCCATGGCAACGCACCAAAAAACCACTGATCCTTTGTACTTCGTTTACCAAAGGCAATGCCCAACTCCACATTCATAATTATCATTACTAGCAGATTAACCCCTGGGCAAAGCAGAAGAAATATCCACCACCAAGGGCGTTTTATCATTTTTAAAAAAGGCAAGAAATTGACCACAGGAACAAAACCAAGTGTTGACTTTAGTTGCGCACGTTGGAGCAATGAAGGAAGCGTTGCGCAATAGATGAGCAAAAGAAGTATGAGAAGAATCCAAGGAATCATATTGAAGGAATTGAAAATTGAAAATTGAAATGTTATACCTAGAGATTACGAAAAAATGCTTTTATCAAGGCGATTAATTATGTGGAATGTGGGCTATCAAAATTTCAAAAAGTCATTGATGTTGTGCATTCCTTTTTTACCCAAAAGCCACTCCGCAGCGAGCACTGCACCATGTGCGAAACCTGCTCTGTTATTGGCTTGATGCACAATGCTAATGTTGTCGGCTTTGGAAGTGTAATTGACTACGTGCGTTCCTGGCACTTCGCCTTCACGCTGACTGATAATAGTGAGTTCCTCTTCGTGTTGCGACAAGTCATTGACCCACTTGGTTTTGCCATCATAATTATCGATAATGCCTTCTGCCAATGTGATGGCTGTGCCACTGGGCTTGTCTAATTTTTGGGTGTGATGTATCTCTAATATTCCGGGTTCATAGCCTCCAATATTTTTCATGATTCGTGCAAGTTCTTGGTTGAGGTGAAACAAAACATTAACGCCAACCGAAAAATTGGTAGCATGAATCAAAGATTGATTTCGAGAGACACATTCATTGTGCACTTCGCTCATTCGTGCATACCAACCGGTGGTGCCCACCACTACTGGGCAGTTGGCATCAAAGCATTTGAAAATATTATCGACAGCGGCATCGGGCCGGCTAAACTCGATGGCTACATCGGTACCCTCCAAATTTTCGGATAACAAAGCAACTTTGCTCGTAGTTCGCAAACTGATTTGATGCCCACGTTCCAATAGAACACGTTCAATTTCGAGTCCCATTTTTCCGTATCCAATGATGGCTATTTTCAATGCTCTTTTAAATTTTGAGGTGGCTATACTAAGATGGAAATGCTTTATAGAATTGTGAATAATACCTATTTACAAATATTTGGGATCGGCCACAAGTTGAAATTTATTGTGATGGCCTTTTGTTTAAAAAGCGAGAAAAAAACTCGTTTCCAATTTTTAATTTCGTTAAATGCCTAAGCGTTTCGATATACCAAATCAAATATCGATATTGAAAATTAATGCCCTAAGAATTGGTAATGATGTTTTTTTTGTGGAACACGGATTGAACGGATTGAACGGATCGGCACGGATTTGAAAAAATGTGGAAAGACCCTGAAACGATACTGAAACAAGTAAGACCCCGAAACAAGATCAGGGTGACACAGGGTGACGACCGTTTTCTTCGAACTCAATTTGTTTGCCACGGAGACACGGAATAATATGAAGGCCACTGATGCCATGAAAGCACGAGAAATCCCGCAAATGCGGGACGAAGCCATTGCTTGCCCAGAGCATCAAGCATCTAGAGTATCAAGGATGAAGTTGGTAGAATTGGTATATCGAACCGCCTAGTCTTTTTTGTTATTTACATTCAACATCGAGCAGCAAATCTCTTTTCGCGCTATCAGTAGGACTTATGAATAGTAAATAATTCAACCAAGGCATGAAGTCGAAATCCAAACGCATTTGTCCATTGCGCATTTATATATATTGCCACACCTAAAACCCAAATTCACAATATGGAAAGATTCATCGGACTCATTGGCATTGCACTTATACTGGGCATTGCATTTCTTTTTTCTAACAACAAAAGGAAAATAAATTATCGGCTCGTGCTTAGTGGTCTGGGGCTGCAAATAATACTTGCAGTGCTCATACTGAAGGTGCCACCGGTGCGTCAGTTTTTTCAATTTCTTGGAAAAGGAATGGAGAAAATAGAAGCATTTGCAAAAGAAGGAGCTGCGTTTGTGTATGGCGGAATTGCTTCAATTGGGCACGATGGGCAACCTGTGGACTATCGTGCAAATGGCACTTTTGTTTTCGCCTTCAACATCACCTCCACCATTATTTTGGTTTGCGTATTGGTGGCAATTTTGTATCACGCTGGCATCATGCAGCGCATAGTGGCCATCATAGCAAAGGCGATGAATTGGGTGATGCGCGTAAGTGGTGCAGAAGCTTTGAGCAATGTTGCTAGTGCTTTTGTGGGTCAGGTGGAAGCACAAGTAATGATTCGTCCTTACTTGGCTGGTATGACAAAAAGCGAATTGCTTGCTTCCATGAGCGGAAGTCTTGCTTGCATTGCGGGCGGCATTCTAATAGTATATGTAAACATGGGCGCACAAGCAGAGTATCTGATTGCTGCAAGCTTGATGGCTGCACCTGGCGCACTTGTTATTTCAAAAATCGTATTTCCAGAAACCGAAGAATCGCAAACGATGGGTAAAGTGAAATTGGAAGTAAAAAGCGAATACAGCAATTTGATAGATGCCATCAGCCACGGAGCTGCCGAAGGATTTAAAATAGCCATGAATGTGATAGCGATGTTGATTGGATTCATTGCGCTAATAGCGATGCTCAATTGGATTTTGGGTCATTGTTATACAGGACTTTCATTGGACCTAATTTTCAGTAAAATATTTTATCCAATAGCTTGGGCGATGGGCACACCTATGGAGGACATCAATAGCGTTGCTACTTTGCTTGGACAAAAACTAACAGTGAATGAATTTGTGGCATTCAAAAATTTGACTTCCCAAGCAGTTCCGGTAGTTTCAGAAAAAGGAATCATGATTGCCAGTTTTGCTATTTGCGGATTTGCAAATTTCAGCAGTGTAGGTATGCAGATTGGAGGCATTGGAGCATTGGCACCAGAGCGCAGAGCAGACCTTGCTAAACTAGGATTGAGAGCACTTCTTTGTGGCACATTAGCTAGTTATTTGAGTGCGACAATTGCGGGGATTTTGATGTGATTGGAAATTGGCCTTCTAAGCACCACTTCTCCAATTCAACAATTCTCCAAATCAACAAATCTTCAAATCAACAAATGGTAAAATGGTAGGAATAATAATGGGAAGCAAGAGCGACTTGCCAATAATGAATGAAGCAGCTGAAGTTTTAAAGAACCTTGGTGTGCCTTATGAAATGACGGTGGTAAGCGCACACCGCACACCCGAGCGTATGTTCGAGTATGCGCAAAGTGCGGTAGCCCGTGGCTTGAAAGTGATTATTGCAGGTGCTGGCGGAGCGGCACATTTGCCGGGTATGACAGCTTCACTCACTCCACTTCCTGTAATTGGCGTGCCAATCAAATCATCTAACAGCATTGACGGCTGGGACAGCGTGCTATCAATTCTTCAAATGCCCGCTGGTGTTCCCGTTGCAACAGTTGCACTGAATGGTGCGCGCAATGCAGGCATTCTTGCTGCACAAATTGTTGCCACTTCAGATTCGAAACTCTTGCAGCGTATTGCAGACTTCAAAGAAGAGCTGAAGAAGAAGGTGATGGAGAGTGTGGATGAAATAGAGGGCAAATAAAACTTCTTAGTCGCTTTATGAAAAAGAAGAAAAAAATTCCTCCTGTGAACGCGGTTGCAAGCAATACTGAAAGTGTTGCAAACGAATCCCCCATTACTCAAACAACTTCAGAATCCGACTCCAATACTCAACCCTCCGCTATGGAAGTACACCACCACGCCCACATCCACTCCAAATCAAAATGGAAAGAATACATCTTTCAATTCTTCATGCTTTTTCTGGCTGTGTTCTGCGGTTTTTTGGCTGAGTATCAGTTGGAGCATAAAATTGAGCGGGACCGCGAACTGGTATATATGCAAAGCATGATTGAAGACCTGGCTGCCGACACGGTCGAGATCAACAGTGTGTTTCAACGACTCGACACTGTTCACTTCCCTGCATGCAATAAAGGTCTGCCGTTGCTCTATGGCCGCGATACATCCGACAGCATAGTTGCACTGATGTATGAAATCGTTCCTAAGTGTATTTCGTTTTTGGAGGTCCGGTTTGAAGACCGCACAAAAACCCAGTTAACCAATTCGGGTAACCTTCGGCTCATACGTTGCAAAGCGGTGACCGACAGCCTGGCTCGTTATTGGAGAATTTGCGACAATGTGGGACATCCGCTGCTTACCGCTTATGCTGAGACGAGGAGCAGGGCCAAATGGGCTATGATAGAGTTGTTTGATTTTGTAAATTATGTAGATTACTCCCCTAACCGTCCATTGCTGGAGGGAATAACTCCCCGGTTGATTGACTATGATTTGGGGAAGCGCATTGCACTTGCCAATCTTATTTCGAACCTGCGAGCGCAAAGCACGGGACCACTGTCCAGAACACTGCTTGCTACAAAGGACAAAAGCACACGGCTTATAGAGTTGATTAAAAAAGAGTATCATATGGAATAACACATGGCAGCAAACGAACGCATAAACCAAGAGCAGCCATCAGAAGAAATTCCAACGGAAATAATTCCTGATGACGTGACCACGCCCGAAACTGAAACCGCTGCACCCGAAAATCAACCCGAACTGTTAGAACCCACTCCCGAATCTACCCCAATGGAAGTACACCACCACGGCCACATCCACTCCAAATCAAAATGGAAAGAATACATCTTTCAGTTCTTCATGCTTTTCCTCGCTGTGTTCTGCGGGTTTCTGGCGGAGTATCAGCTGGAGCATAAGATAGAAGCGGATCGCACCAAGGAATTGGCCCGTAGCTTTTACTATGAGCTGAAAAATGATTCAGCCAACATTCAGGCAAAGACAATAAACAGAATCAAGCAAGAGAATGCCCTCAAGTACCTGATGAAATACTTTGCAGACAGCAGTTTAACCAACGTCTCCAAAGCCTTCCAAATCGACTTTCATTATGGAATACTGTTTCGTTCTCCATCCCTTTTTGAACCACGAATTGCGGTACTTGAGCAATTGAAAAACTCTGGCTCGCTTCGCTACTTCAAGAATGATGAATTACAGACATTGATTGGGGATATTTCTGTTGCCATACACAACATCAATGACCGACAAGACCTCGAAGGAAAAGTAAGAATGGAATCCATCAACCCTATTCAAGTTCGTCATTATGATTTTGTGTTCCAGTCGCAACTAACCCAAGATGGTGAGTTGTCCATATTTGATGAAATGGTGAAATACGAAAAAAGCAATGAGGTAATTCCATTTCAATTCAAGGTGCCAGAGAGATTGGACAGGCTAGCCACCATCAATGAGTTGGGTAACTATTGCTTCAATGCACTCAATTCGACACGCACCAATCATTTCAAAAAATACGCTGAGGTGAATGCGCGATTGCTGCAAGTATTGCGAGAGGAGTATCATTTGGAATAAAATTCACATTTGTCCAAATGCGGAATTCAATTCCGGATTTGGACAAATTGTTCTTATCATTGCACCATGATACAGCGAACAGCATCAGCACGATTGGCCAAGCTGGCCAACTCATTCAGGAGCGTGGCAGTGGTTGGCCCGAGGCAAAGCGGAAAAACCACTCTTTGCAAAACCACCTTCCCCGACAAGCCATACCTCTCATTAGAAAACCCCGATACTTTAGCTTTTGCCAACAATGACCCTCGCGGTTTTTTGGGTCAGTTCAAAAGCGGGGCAATACTGGATGAAATACAAAGAGCACCTCATCTCTTTTCTTACCTGCAACAGGTATTGGATGAAACAAAAAAGCGCGGCCTGTTCATTCTTACAGGCTCCAATAATTTTCTTTTACAGGAAAACATATCGCAGTCACTGGCAGGCAGAATTGCTTACCTGCAACTGCTGCCCTTGTCGCAGCAAGAATTGCAGGCGGGCAAAAAATTAAAAGCAGATTATGCGTGGCACATACTGAGTGGTGGCTATCCCGAAGTGATTGCAAAAAAAATGAACCCTGCCGACTGGTACTCGGCATACATCAACACATACATAGAGCGTGATGTAAGGCAACTGAAAAACATCAGCAACCTCAGTCAGTTCGCGAAACTTCTGAAACTCTGCGCAGGAAGAACAGGACAGATTCTAAACCTTACATCATTCTCCAACGACTGCGGTATTGACCAAAAAACAGTGGCCTCGTGGCTCAGTGTTTTGCAAAGCAGTTACATCATTTATTTGCTGAAACCATATTCAGGAAACTTCAACAAGCGATTGATACGCACACCCAAACTCTATTTCTACGACACAGGTGTGGCCTGTTCGCTGCTGGGAATTGACAATGCAAAACAAATTACCACACATGCAGCAAAAGGTGCGTTGTTCGAAAACATGATAGTGAGCGAACTATTGAAGCAGCGTTTCAATGCAGGCCAGTCCGATAATTTGTTTTACTGGCGCGACAAAACAGGCAACGAAGTGGATGTGCTGATTGACAAAGCCGGTAAGCTGACTGCGCTGGAATTAAAAGCAGGCGAAACCATAGCGAATGACTATTTCAAGGGACTCGAATACTTTTCATCATTGAATAAAAAACTTGTTCAAAGCCAATTGATATATGGCGGCAAGCAAGAGCAAAAAAGAAGCAATGGCATTGTTGTAAAACCTTGGAATAAAATCATAGAAGCATGAAGAAATTAATCCTCCTATTGTGTGTCATGGCATGCTGTCTATCTGTATTTACGCAAAACACTTCTTCAAAAAACATAGAGATGGATGAAGAAGCATTCCTCAAATCTATTGATGCAGTGATTGAAGACACGGCAAAGGTCAATAAAATACTTTTAGCCCACGAGACCAATGCAGAGCAAAATCCAATGCTCGCTTTTAGAATTAGCCAAAAACGTTTGGTACAGGCAAGGAAAAGCAAAGACCTGAAAACAGAAGCATCTGCACTTGACCAAATCGGCTATTGCTACCGCCTGATGGGCAATACAGTGAAGAGCATGGAATTCGCCTTGCAAGCGGTGCAAGTGGCAGAGCAGTTGGGAGACACGATTATGATAGCCGGCTGTATGCACAACCTTTCGCACAATTACAAAGACCAGGGCAATTACACCAAGGCGATAGAAATGTACAAGTGGGTGGAAGAGTACTGCGCTCGAAAGAAGGCATACCCGCAGCAAGCATTCGCCCTTATGAATCTTGGTGAAGTTTATCAGAACAAAAACCAACTCGATTCAGCCTTGATGTATTCGCAGGATGCCTATGAACTTTTTATGCGCTGCAACTTTAAGAAGTACTTGTGTGCAGTGCTCGGACACCTGGGAGAAGTACACAGCCGGATAGGCAACCGTGAACTTGCAGAAAGCTATTTCAAAATGGCTGCTCAGGAAGCTGTATACA
>JAYSWI010000063.1:0-2675 GCA_043718125.1 Flavobacteriales bacterium | reverse complement strand
GGTAGGATGTTTTTTTATCAATTCCAAATAGCGCTGTTCTGCACTTTTGCTCATGGTATCAATAGTTCTTCGCTGGCCTGCTATATAGGCATTTTGAAGTAGAATGCGAAAAAATCGTTCTAGTCGTGGATGTTCCTCAAGCACTTTTTCAAACTCTATCCTATTCATCTCCACTATAAAAGTTTCTTCCAAAGCTTGAATGCTATAATGCGAAGGCTGACCGGTCAAATAACTCAACATATCGCCACACCACCAGTCCTCAAAACCCAATTGGAAAATGTGCTCATGCAAACTGTCATCAGTGAAATAAGTGCGTGTGCAGCCTTGCAGTATAAAACTATTGTGGTCGCAAACCTCGCCAGCCTTGAGCAAAAAACTTTTTTTTCGAATGTGCTTTTCAGTTAGAATAGATTGAAATGCATTCCACTCTTCCACATTTATTTTAACTCGTGATTCAATATTTTTTTTGAGTAAATCGAATTTGCCCATCTTTTTTTTTGTTTTTATTTGGGGTAAAGATGACTAAAAAATGAGGGCACACTTTTTTCAATTTACAATGATTGCCGGATTCATAAAACGCGAATCGCAATGAATCACTTCTAGCACAATGCAATATTTTTTTCGCAAGCATCACTTACCCTTTTCACCCCCTTCTACTTTTTTGTTTATAGATATTGAAATGAACCCTCACGCACTAGCACCACCATCAATTTCTATTAGAAAAACTTTTTTTGCCACAACCCATTCACCCGATTACATTTGCCGCCCTTCAAAAAAGGCGTATTGAATAATATTTTTTTCAAACCCTAATAGAAAGGCAAGCATAAGAATCACTTAAAAAAAGTATTGGCATGTACCTTACAACAAACAAAAAACAAGAAATTTTTAAAAAGCACGGCAAGTCCGAGAAAGACACCGGCTCATCAGAGGGGCAAATCGCTCTATTCACTTTTCGCATCGCTCACATGACAGAGCATTTGAAGGTAAACAAAAAAGACTTCGGCACACAACGCGCTTTGATCAACTTGGTAGGCAAGCGCAGGGCCTTGTTGGACTATTTACACAAGACAGAAATCAACCGTTATCGCGCAATTATCAAAGAACTTGATTTGCGTAAATAATATTTCACGCTGAGAAGCGGGCGCAAAGGGCAATTGAACACCAATTGCCTTTTCGCGTTTTTTAATAGATCGCTTTTAAAGAAAAGCGGGCCACAAAAAAGTAAACAATTTAAAATCAACATAGCAAAAGATGAACTATGACTTACAGACCCAAACAATTGATTTGGGAAATGGTCGCCCGATAACCATTGAAACAGGCAAACTCGCAAAACAGGCACACGGATCAGTAGTAGTAAGACAAGGTGATACCATGCTTCTTGCCGCTGTTGTTGCCAGCGAGAACGCAAAAGATGGCGTGGACTTCCTACCACTTACCGTTGAATACCGTGAAAAATATGCGGCAGCGGGCAGATTCCCTGGTGGATATTTTAAGCGCGAAGCCCGTCCTTATGATGACGAAATACTCGTTGCAAGACTTATCGACCGCGCATTGCGCCCAATGTTCCCAGACGATTTTCATGCTGAAATGCAAGTGGTGGTCAACCTCATTTCTGCCGATGACAGCAATATGTCGGACAGCCTTGCTGGTCTCGCTGCATCTGCCGCATTAGCTGTTTCTGACATCCCTTTCAATGGCCCAATTGCAGAGGTACGCGTTGCACGTATTGGTGGCCAATTCGTTATCAATCCCACTTTCCAAGACCTTGCAAAAGCTGACATGGAAATGATGATTGCCGGTAGCGATGATAGCATCATAATGGTAGAAGGTGAGATGAAGGAAGTGAGTGAAGCAGATATGATTGCTGCAATTGAAGTGGCTCACGTAGCCATCAAAAAATTGTGTGCGGCACAAACAACATTGGCTTCGGGAGTGGAAAAATCGAAAGTGAAACGCACCTACAATCATGAACCAAAAGACGAAGAATTGAAGAAGCAGATTTGGGATGCTTGCTATCAAAAATATTATGAAACCGCCAAGAAATCGGCACCGAAAAAAGAACGCAGCGATGCCTTCCATGCAATAGAAGAAGAGTTCAATGCAAAATTCACGGATGAAGAAAAAGCAGCGAAGTCGTTCCTTCTAAAAAAATTCCATCACGATTGTATAAAAGATGCCATGCGCAACATGATACTGCATGATGGACAAAGATTAGACGGTAGAAAAACAACTGAAATAAGACCTATTTGGAGCGAAGTAGATTACTTGCCCGGCACACATGGTTCGGCAATTTTTACACGTGGAGAAACACAGTCTTTGACCACCTTGACATTGGGAACCAAACTCGATCAACAAATGATTGACTCTGCCGTGCACCCTAGAGAAGATCGCTTCTTACTTCATTACAATTTTCCGCCATACAGCACAGGCGAAGCACGACCCATTCGCGCCACAAGCCGCAGAGAAATTGGACATGGCAACCTTGCGCTTCGTGCATTGAAACCGGTGCTTCCTCCACGCGAAGTTTGTCCTTATACCATTCGTATTGTTTCAGATATTTTGGAATCAAATGGGTCTTCATCAATGGCTACAGTGTGCGCTGGCACGCTAGCTTTGATGGATGGTGGTGTGCCAATTACTGCTCCTGTTTCAGGTATAGCAATGGGTATGATTAC
>JAYSWI010000620.1:0-3013 GCA_043718125.1 Flavobacteriales bacterium | reverse complement strand
TTCACATCTGTTGACCCCACCCAAACATGGCGCGGATTTGAAGTGTTGGGCAAAGGAGCTAATCCTAGTGTGGCGCAGATAATGGCGGGGGAGAGGAGTGTGCTGCACCTTCATGGTTGTGAGGTGCGCAGGGCGGAGATTGGCATCCAGAACAATATCATTGGTATTGAATGTATTGGTTCCACAAGTAATCCAAGCACAGCAGGAAGCTGCGGCAGGGTGCTTGCCGATAGCACTTGGTTTCATGCCAATGTACAGGATGTGAGATTTGGAAATTATGTTCCGCAAAATGAAATAGGTACGCCCAATAGCGAATTGGGTTTGTTCCGGAATTGTTTGTTTGAACTCGATACAATTATTGAATGTAGAGAACTTTTTGCCCTCACATCTGTTACAGAAAGAATTGTTTTGGGCAATGTCGCGGGTGTCTATTTCTTTTCATGCAGCGCGCTGGTGAGCAATTTGAATTATACAACGAACAATACAACCGGCACTGGTGCAACTACTCAAACAAAATTTTTAAAAGCTGCCAAGAGCTACTTTGATTGGCGGGGTTGCGATCAAAACAATCAAAATTGCAACTCCACAATTACTGGATTTTACATTGGCATTAATGCCATTGGTCAATTTCAATCCTTTCAAAATGGGTTGATTTTCGCAAACATTGACCCGCAAGTTTTGATTGATCAAACTACATTTCAATGTCCTCAAGGCATTGTAATACAGGGGCAATTCTTTGGAATTTCCCGAGTAGAAATTATTTTCAATCAATTTCAAGATTTGCCCGCTGCGTATAAAACCAAACCGGGTACTCCGGCTGAAAACACAAGAGTGCGATACACTGGTGGCAACTTGACAGAAACACATTTGTTTATAAATGCCAATGTGTTTACAAGCACTCAATCTTGGTTGCAAAACACACCCAATTTTATACCCAATAGACCACAAGCTATTTCCGTACAAAGTGGAGGTACACAAAATGATAACTTTATTTATCACAACATCATCAATGGTTTTTTGAAGGGGATAATAAGCAGCAACCGCAACCGTGACCCGGTGCTTGGAACCAACATAGGTTTGCACTATGAGTGCAACGATTTCATTGGATGTAAAAATGATGTCTTTATTGAATACCCAAACTGCGTTGCAACACAACAAGGTGTGGCAGAAACGCAAGCAAAGTTTTATCCTCCTAACCAACCAATTAATTTGGTAATGACTGCAGGCAACAAATTCAACCAAAGCGCAGACGCTACGCCAAACAACAATGACGATATTTTGCGGCAAACGCCAACGCAAGGTCCCAACAATCCTGTGCAGAATTATTATTATGATCTGACGGAATTAAATGCCAATCTCATTTCGGAAATGAGCTACGCTGAAACAGCACTTTGTACCGAAAATCTACTGACGTCTAGACAACATTTGTTTGGGAATTTGAATTGCTTTAATAATATAGCTGCACACCAATGTTCTCCATTTGGCATTTATCCGCCTGCAGCACCTGGCGGTTTGGAGCAGATGATAGCAGCACGGCAAGGATATGAGGAACAAAAAATATTGTTGGAAGCCATCATAGACGGAGGCAACACCCTAGGATTGTTGGCACAAACCAACAATACTTCATACGCCAGCGCATTGCAGACCTACCAAACACTAATGCTTCAGCAGGGTAAACTGAGCGATGAGGTGTTGATAGCGGCCATCCAATTAGAAACAGAATTGCCTGCATCATGGCTTACGAATATTTTGGCAAGTAATCCGCAAGCAACACAAAGTGGTGATGTAATGTTGGCTTTGCAGAACCGAACAAATCCATTGGATGCATTCCAGATGAATTTGGTGTTGGGGGCGGCTAACAAAACAATGACACCACTTCAAATAGCACAACGCCAAAAAGGATATTATAGGCATGAGGAAGTAGCGGGCCGCAATAATTACTTTGACCAAATAGCAAAAGGTGAAGTGAGTATTTCATCCGAAGCATTGCTTGCGCTTTATCATGTTGACGAATTTTTAGGTGAGCGGATGCAAGCAGCTTCTTACATCCGGAGTATAGGTTTGTTCGAAGAAGCACAAAGCTTGCTTGCCAGTGCTACTTCAACATTCGCATTGAGTGCCGAAGAAGAAGCATCTGTCGCAACCGCATTGGCCATTTATGAAATTGAACATACAGCCATTGCAGCGCAAAATGGAAAGTTGACAGCGTTGCAATTCGAAACCCTCGAAACCCTGTGGCTCAACCAGCCCTTTGGCATGGGTGTAGATGCTGTGGGTGTGCTTATCCACTTGGCCAATTATCAACCTGAATGGCCGGAGTATGAGATGCCTCCAGCTTTGAGAAGTAGTAAAATAACAAGCGCAGAGGCTGAACAGAAGTTCAATGTTTATCCCAACCCTGCTAGTGATTTTGTAACCATTAGGCTGAAGGAAATTGCTGAGGCAAATGGAGTACTTGAATTGCAAAGCATGGATGGTCGCTTGCTTGCAACACAAAATATTTTTGTTGGCCAAAGGGAGCAAACTATTGCCACCAATGAATTGGCAGTTGGTCAATATTTTTTATTGCTAAAATCAAGTTCTGGTTTGGTGATAGACAAATCCACATTCATTAAACAATAGTTGCAATGAAAATAATAATTGCAATGATCATTTTAATATTGACATGGGGCAACGCCCCATGTCAATATACTTGGTTTAATAGAGCGCACAATGAGCATGGTTCCTATAAGGTGATTTTTGATAATGATAGTATTCATTGTATGGGAAGTTATCAATTGCTAAATGGAACTGTTGGTATGGTAAAAAATTCCTTGAATTCTGTGAATGGTGATTTATTAGTTTCTGGTTATGTTCCGGTTGTAGGATTTTTTGGTGTAAGTGGGACTAATCCTAGTGTTACGGTTCAACAATTTACAGATTCAACTTGGATGTGTTTTGGGGCAACGGGTTGCGAATTTGTGGCAGATCATTTACCCTTAATGGTTCATCTAGATCAAAATATGAATATCAT
>JAYSWI010000619.1:0-9067 GCA_043718125.1 Flavobacteriales bacterium | reverse complement strand
TGAGGCCTTTGGCATAATTATTTGCACTTTAGTTGTGCAATATTAAAGGTATTGTTAGAGGTGAGGTAAATGTGGGTTTTTCAGTAGGCCCTAATTAGAAAGCACTAAAAAGGTCAAAAAAAATAAATGATAATTTTTTATGGAATTTTTGATTTGTTTGCATCTATAAAGAAATAACACATTTTCACTATGAAAAAAATCACATACACCATCATGCTTTTTGTTCTTAGTATTTCACTCAATGCGCAATTATGCATTGGTGATTTCACCTTCACAACACAAGCAGAAATTGATCAGTTCATTATTGACAATCCGACTTGCACTACTATTGATGGCAGTGTAATAATTAGTGATGAGAATGGTGGAGCGGCACTGAATTGCAATGCTTTTCAGAATATTGAGAACATTACCGGTGACTTGTTCATATATATCTGGGCATTCCAAACAGTCTCATTCACTGGTTTCTCCAATCTTCAATCTGTAGGCGTTGTACATTTCTGATCTTGGTATCGGGAATGATTTATCAGGGCTTGAGAATCTTGCAACCATTGACGGTGAGCTGGTGATCTATTCTATTTCTATGGCTTCATTAAGTCCATTAGATGGGCTTGTAAGCATTGGCACAAGCATCACAATCACTTTGGAAAATGACCAGATAGCTTGGGTAGATATTTTTCCTAACGTTACCTCTTCAATTATCGAATTGACAATAAATCAAAATGCCTCTGCCAGTATCTCTGGTTTCAATGCAATTCAAGCAGTAGGTGATCTATACATGTACACTGGGTTTGAAGCTGCACAGAGTTTTGATGGCTTCCACAATCTTCAAAGTGTGCAGTTCTTTTATATGGACGACTCTTTTTATTCAGTATTCTCAGGTTTTGAAAATCTCATTATTGCCGACATGCTCAATCTGGGATTTAACTGTGAATGTGATATGCTGGATTTCCCCTCATTGACTTCCGTAAACAATATTAGCATTATGGGAGGCGCATCATCAACTCCTTCTTTCCCCGCTCTGCTTACCATTCCCGGTGACATACAAATTATAGGCTATCCCGACACCATTCGATTTGATGCGCTGCAAAATGTTGGCGGAAACATTATGATAGCTGGCGACTTTGGTGCTGGCAGCAATGGCGATGTCATTTTCGATTTACAAATGAATGAACTTCTTACTGTGGGGGGCGATTTTATGATTTATTCCACGCAACTTACAGAATTGGGTTGCGATAACTTGCAATTAGTGGGTGGCTTGATATGTATCGACTTCAATCCAAGTATGACAAGCTGCACAGCCCAGGCACTTTGCGATAAAATATTAGCCAATCCTGAGATGGTTTCAATAACATATAATGCCCCAGGCGATTGCGAAAGTGTGGAAGCTGTTGCCGCCACTTGCCTTCTGGACTTTAGTTATTCTACAGGTACATTCTATGCGGATATGGATTGTGATGGTGCATTCAACAATGCAGATGTAGTTGTGCCTAATCTGACGGTGTTGGACCAAAACAACTTACCAGTAGGTGCGACCTATACTGATGGCTCTTATTTTGTTGCGTTACTAGATAATGTCACCACAACACTTTTTGTAAGTCCTCCAGCAGGATTTATGCCTGCGCCAAGTCACACCATCACTACCACTGCATTAAATGAGGTGTTTGCAGATTATGATTTTCCAATGTGTCCAATTCCGAATTCAAATAATCTTAGCGTGGTTGCCTACCATTTTAACTCGCCAAGACCAGGCTTCGAGAGTACCTATGTAATAGTGGTAAAAAATTTATGGCCGACACCAACGCAGGGCTTGGTCACATTTGATATAAGTGCTATGCCGGGTGCCTCTTATTTAAGCTCAAATCCAATGGGCATTGTTGGTGGAAATACAATAAGTTGGAATACCAACATGCTCAATTTTCAACAAACGCAGTGGTTTTATTTATATACAGATGTAAGTGCTTCCACAACTTTGGGTACGGTGTTTTCACCAACCGTTTCAGTTTCACTCTTGCCCAATACGCTTTTGGATGTGGACCAATCAAACAACACATTCACCTTCACTGAAACCGTAATCGGTGGCTATGACCCCAACGACAAGACGGTGAACAGAACCCAAGTGCATATAGATGAAGTTGCTGGTGATGAAGGCGTGATGCTGAACTACACCATTCGTTTTCAAAATACGGGAACTGCAGATGCTATCAACATTCATGTGGATGATGTGATAGAAGAACAACTCGACCTAAGCACATTTGAAATGGTGCATGCTAGTCATCCTTATCAACTCACCTTCGATGAAAATAGAAAACTAGTTTGGTTGTTTGAAAACATCATGCTGCCCGACAGTTCAACCAATGAAGCAGAAAGTCATGGCGTTATCCATTTTAGAATAAAAACAGTGGGCAATCTGCTAATGACAGACAGTATCACAAACAATTGTGCAATTTTCTTTGACATTAACGAACCGGTTATTACCAACTCGGCCACCACTATTTTCTATCAATGTCCTCCAGAGCTATCCATTGGTGGAGAACAAAGTATATGCACCACCGGTGAGCTGGATATATATGGCACCCTTGGTTGGGACACCTACACATGGTATTTGAATGGCGAAGAATTTTCTACCGATTGGAACCTTGTATGGAACGACCCCATGGCAGGCGAATACGAAATGATGTTGGTGGCCACAACTACATATTGCGAAGCATCCACAACTGAAAACATTCTGGTGACTCAAATGCCAGAGCCTGTGTTGGTACAAAATGGCAATACAATCACAGCTACCAATGTTACCATCGGAGGTTTTGATTGGTATCTGAATGATGTATTGTTGGAAGCTGAAAACGAAAGCAGCATTGAGATAACTGCTTCCGGCTATTATGAAGTGAACGTTTATGCTTTTGATTGTATATCGCCAGTTGTTGGTGGCTTCTTTGAATACACATCAGTGGAAGAATTCGGCAGCACCTCAGGTATGTTCATTTACCCAAATCCATCAGATGTAGGATTTACAATACAACTTCTTAATGAAACGCACGCAGACCAGCTGGTTATCACCAACTCGATAGGTCAAGTAGTGATAGACAAAACTATAAATAGCAAAACACTATTTATTGGACATAATGGGCTGAGTCAGGGTCTTTATCACGCATCAATTCTCAATCAGGGGCAGCAATTAGCTGATGGCGTGGTGATGATTCGATAAGTTATTTGCTATACTTTTTTATTGACATAAGCGTACCTCTATAAATTAGATTTTCCAAGGCAGATGGTTTTAGTAAAAGCGGAGTTTACTCTAGTAAATGTCTCGATAGCTATCAGGGATTTAGCAAAGTTGTCTAACGCGGAAAAAGCAATTTATACCAATTGAAATTAAGAATTAGGCCAACCATTTTCTCTGCAAGAAATTTGCCGCTTCTCTTGTCCTCAAACAGGTTTTCCATTTGCCTTCTCCCATAGGAGAAGGTGGCCTTCTGGCAAAAGCCGGAAGGCCAGATGAGGTGAGAAGATGTCGCAGGCAGATGAGGCTGAGAGAACACAAGTGAGGCGATAATTGAATCGGACTATTTCATAATTTCAATCGGTATTACATCCTACGTAACCTGTTCTGCACGCGCAAAAGGATTGGTTGCAAAATCACTTCAAATTTATTCGATGGGCAAGCACATAAATTCTAAACGTAGCATGAAGATTCAGGCACGCTCCTTAGGGTTAACAGGACTTTGTAGTTATTTCGGATTGAGAATTCATAAACATGGCTTCAATTTTCAAGGATGAAAAATTGTTTCGCCTTGATTGATCAACTTCGAGAATTTTATGTCAGAGGTCAGCAACTGCAATTCTATGAATTTGGCCGAGGCGGCAATGATTGAATCAGGGAGTTTCAATTTGGGATTGGACCTCAATGCGATTGTTTCGTTTTGATCGCTTCACTCATTTGAACTACTTAACATGCTTGAATAAATTCTTTTATAGTTTTTTTTTCAGCAGCAGAAGTAGCTGGTCGTGACAGCAGTTCAATTTCTTATATGAAAGACATGACTATGAATTGGTGATTACAATGGCTTCAACACGCTGATCACCTTCAATGAGGTAGATGAGTACGTTGGTGTCCATGAAAATTTCAGCCCCATTCATTGCGAATCTGCTTCTGATATTTATCGGGGTTTATTCCTTTTTTTATGATGCCAACAAATTTTGCACACCTCGACTTCTTTTTCTTTATAAGATTCGACATGGTCTTGCGAATACTTTCAACAGTGTCCGTTTTTTTGATAATTACAACGATTATATTTTACTTTTCCTTTGGTCAAAAATTGTGGAATTCCAAAACTATGCGAAATCACATGCGACTAGGCCATAGCACCAACACCCATTGAACCAACTCAATTGAAGAATGTCATCGAGCAGGCTAAAGTCTGCCTACAATAGCTAACTTCATAGTTGCTCTCAGCTTAAATATTCTTTCTGCACCAGCTCTAAGCTCCAGAGTCACACAATAGTTATTTCATTGGGAATTTTTGGCATTCTCTTTTTTGTTTTTGCTTCTTTCATTTTTTTGTTTTCTTACAACAAGGCCTAAGCAAAAGTATATTTTTAAGCGCGAAATTGAGTCCGAAGTCTTGTAATGTAAATTATGTTAGTTGGGCGACTTTAACTCTGTGTATATCTCAAATAAACTATCCTATCTGGATTCCATGCAATACAAAATTAGCACTGGTTCTACAACGGGTTGAAACCCATTACAACAATACATGCTAAGCCTAATGCCTAAACTATTTTGGCTTCTGATTTCATAATTGGTGCTATACTTATTGGCTAGCATTCAACGCTCTTGTGGTTTAAATTTCTTCATTGCAAAGCATTCACAATCGTGATATTTGACCAAATATTTTTGCCTTTCATGCATCTCTTACAATTGCTTTTTTGTACTGTACTTATTTGGTTGGTAAGCCTCATTCTTTTCGAGTCAGGAAAACATGGCTTTGCGTTATTCTTTCTGATTGCTGGGTCATTGTTATGCAATTATATTTCTGCATCTGCCGATCCATTTTTGCATTTGTGGGACGAACAATTTCATGCTCTGGTGGGAAAGAACATGATTCACAATCCTCTGCATCCAAGGCTTTATCTCGATGCAGCATTATCTTTTAATTATACTGAATGGGCTGCGAATCAAACTTGGCTCCACAAGCAACCACTTTTTCTTTGGGTGATAGGACTTTCGGTTAAACTTTTTGGGACCTCTGCATTGTCCGTTAGAATACCCGGCCTTATTCTCCGCAGCCTTCTTGCATATCTGGTATATGATTCCGGCAAAATACTTATTAGCAAACGAACCGGCTTTTATGCAGCGTTATTATTAAGTGCGAACAATTATCTTTTTGAGGTTGGCAGCGGTTTTAATATGACTGATCAAAACGATATTTTTTTCTTGTTTTTTTCCTTCCTTTCTGTATGGGCGTGGCTGCGATATACACAGCGAGAAACACCAATGCGTGCTATGGCTATTGGCGTAGCAGTGGGCTGTGCCATACTGGTAAAGTGGCTACCTGCGCTGCTCATTTTTGGCGTGTGGGGTTTGTATGAAATGTTTTTTCGGAAACGAGAAATGCTGGGCAAAAAATTTTTCATTCACATCGCCCTGGCTTTTGGCTCAACCGTTTGTATCGTACTGCCATGGCAGCTTTGGTGTGCTTTTCGATTTCCAAAGGAATACACTTTGGAAATGGAAAGAATTGGCAATCACTTCAACACTGTGGTGGAGGGCCATGCGGGTACATGGAAATATCACTTCGACATGCTCTTTGAATTTTACGGCCCGTTTGATTTTGGGACCATACTTTTTGTATGGACTTTCATTGCTGCCATTTTTATGCAGCGCAGTTTGAAATGGAGGGTGTTGGCCATTTCTTGGGTGGCTGTTATCTATATTTTTTATACGTTGGCAGGTACCAAAATGCCTTCATTCACGCTCATTGCTATGCCTGTTGTTCTATTGGGTGTGGCTGGTGGATTTGATAAATTGATTAGTTTGATTTATCAATTTTTCACTACCCAAAAATGGCCAAGATTTCATCGTTACATTGTTTCAACATCGGTCATCTTATTGTTTAGTTCAGCTACCTTTTGCACGATGAACTTCGAAAAAATATGTGACTACCACACCAATGAAAAACCGCATTTGAATCGAGATAGGCACAAGGAACTGGCAGAACTGAAAGTGATCGAATACATAACCAAATTAAATCTGCCGGCAAATGCGGTCATTTTTAATTTTGATTTTTCTATTTACAGTCACATTCAAGCTATGTTTTTTCTGGATCGTCCTGTGTATTTTGTTAAGACAACTGTGCCTATGGTTTCCCAATTAGTAGCAGAAGGGTATGCGGTTTATGAAATGGAGTATGAAAATGACACTTTGATCAACGATAATCCATTGGTGAATAAAATAAAAATCAACAGGCGGCAGATGCAATTAGGCGTAATTGAAAAAAGGAATTTTCCTGCGATCAAAAAATGAATGTGCTAAAATTTTTTGATGAAAAATGTATCGAATTGAAATGGAAAAATGATACGAAATCTAATAAGTAATATTCAGATTTGTTGTTTGAAATGACGGACACCAAATACTGTCGTTGGCGATAGAGTCGCCTTGTATGGTGTATGTCTGCTTCTGATATTTGAGCCAAGTATCGCCATAAATTTTGCATTGAAAACTGGAATCAACCGCTGCCCCTACAAAATATTTCCATCCGTTGTTGCAACAGAAGCAATCAAAATTCGCATTAGTAAAAGTGAAATTGAAAGCATCGGATTCGTTCGTTATTCCTGCATTGATGATGTTCACATTGATATATGCTTCGGGGTACATTTCGAAGTTCTTGACAACAATATTTCCCTGCTCAAAATCAGTGATGTTCAAAGCAAATTCTCTCGGGATATATTGCGACTTCGAAGCGATAAGTTTGAGGTCTGTGAAATTTTCGCGCGGCCATTGTAGGTCATAATTGCCACCACTGTCCGTGTTTCCTTGTTTTGCAGTAGTATGTCCGGAACCAAATGTCCCTCCTGCCACCACTTGTTTTTGCACCTCTACTGAAACTGCCGAAAGTGGATTGCTGCTATTGCCAGCCACAACATTTCCTTTCAAATGGAAATCGGTATTTTCTTTCTTGCATGATGTGTATGCAAATATTAGAATTCCTGCAACCAAGCCAATTGTTGTTCTCATTTTTTATTTCGATCCTGTTTTGTAATGTTCGAATAGCGCTGTGATTTTGCCCACGAAATGATAAGGTTCTTTTGCATGACAATATCCATGTTTTACGCATGGCATGGTGTAATATTTTTCTTGTTGTTTCAGCAAAAGCGCTTCGGCCACATGGCCATCCCAAATTGTATCTGCCATGCCCAATTCCTTTGCAAGGTTTTGTGCATCCATCACGTGGCCTTGGCCGATATTATAGCTTGCCAAAATAAACTTGGTTCTTTCAGTTTCATTGGGCACACGTTTTTTCCATAAGGTTTGTAAATATTTAAAATATTTGGTTGCAGCCTGCACACTGCACTCAGGTGATGGAGTGCTATCGCAACCAAAACGAGCAGCGGTTTCCGGCATCAGTTGCATGAGGCCATAAGCACCGCTCCAACTCTGGGCGTTAGGATTAAATCGCGATTCTTGAAACGCCACTGCGGTAAGCAATCGCCAATCCCACCCCAATGTTGGTGCGTGTAGTTTGAACAGCGAATCATAAGGCGAAATAGCTCCGGGTTGCAATTTGGGCAATGTCCAATTCATGTTGGGATATTCTGACTTTTCTACAGTGAAGTATTTCTCGTATGTATTGGCAAGTTTTTCCTTTGTTTGTTTTTTATCCAGCCACTCATTCAATTTTGCAAGGAGCTGCATGGAGTTTTTTCTTGTAGCCCAAGCGATGTCTTGTTTGTCGGTTAATGCTAAGGAAATATCTAAATCCGGATAATCTAAATTTTCCATTGTTGCAAGATTTTCATCGGTAATGGTTGCGGGTATTTCGCCATCGTTGGTTAGTCTTAGCAAGTCGTCTGTTGAGATTTCACCTGGTGCTATTTCAATGTTGAGCGTTTTGCCAGTGCTCGTTTCTATTTCTGATAATCGCTCATAAAAGGAAGAATATTGATGGACCCAAATAGATATTGCATCTAATTGATGGGTGTCAGTAACAAGTGTAAAAAGCGAATCCGGGTTCTGTGAGTCGTGTTTTCGTTGTGCCAACACTTGTCGGGTTTGATATACCGCGTTGCTAAACATCACTTGTTGTTGTCTTTTGCTAGTGACGGTGAGGTTGGAAGCTATGATATCGCCTTCGCCTTTCTTCAGCATGTCGAACATAATGTCCACATCATCCAATAATTTTACTTCAAGTTTTACACCCAAATGTTTGGCAAAAGCTTTCATCATTTCAAAATCGAAACCACGCTCGTGGTTGCGATAGAGGAAATAAGTAGAAGCACTGTTTTCAGTAAGTAGTATGATTTTGCCACGCTTCTTGATGGAGTCCAGATCAAAAATAATTTCTTCGGATATTACTTGGGTTTGTGATGGGTTGGAATCCGAACATGACCAAAGCAATGATGCGATGATTGCTATTAAAATGAAAAAATATTTGCTCATTATTGTTCGCATAAGCGAAGTCGCAAAGTAGAATGTTTTAGCTATTTTTTTCTTGACGGTTCGTAAATTGTAAATAGTAAGTGCAATCTTTAATGAAAGAAGCAAGAGCAAAAAAAACCTCATCAGTTGCGATGAGGTTCTTGAAATATGCGGGAAATTGGTTTGTGTCGAAAATTATTTACGCAAGAACTTTTCGGTCTTACTGTCATAGCTTAAATAGTACTCTCCTTTTACAAGCGTGGTGCAGTCCACAGTGAGGCCATATCCTCTTTTTACTATCTGTCCATATACGTTGTACATCTCATACGATGTTTCTACACTGAATGTCACCATCTTAATTTTTCTGTCGTATTTGAAGGTGACTTCACTCACCTTGCTCACCACTTCGCAGTTGGGGCTTTTTCTATATTC
>JAYSWI010000618.1:0-9126 GCA_043718125.1 Flavobacteriales bacterium | reverse complement strand
ACTGTGGATATACGATAGAACAAAACAATGATGTTGGACAGTGTGGTGCTTTCGTTAATTATGACATTCCAACCGTATCGGATAATTGCACGATAGCTCAAACAACTTTGATTGAAGGATTGGAAAGCGGTGCGTTTTTCCCTGTAGGAATCACAGAGGTGATTTATGAATTTGCTGATGCTTATGGTAATTCGGTATTGTGTAATTTCTATGTGAATGTCATGGACAATGAGACTGCTTTAGGCAATTGTCCTGAGAATATTGAAATGGAAAGTCAGTCAGGTCTTTGTGGTTCAACTGTGCTATTCGCGGTGTCGGGCTATTTCGACAATTGTGTTGGTGCTAGTGAAATTATACAAACAGAAGGTCTTACATCGGGTGCAGTATTTCCAATAGGTGTAACAACAGTAACACATCAAATAACTGATTGGGCCGGCAATTCCACCATTTGCTCATTTACAATAACGATAACAGATAACGAAGCCCCTGAAATTATTTGCCAAAATGATTTGATAGTTGGTGACACTACACCGGACGATTTAGCAGAAATAGTCAGCTACGAATTGCCTGAAGCTACAGACAACTGTGGTGCAGAAATGACACTTGTGGAAGGATTTTATAGCGATGAACTTTTTCCTCATGGCAACACGTTGGTTATTTGGGTGGCTACTGACCTCGCCTTGTTGTCCGACACATGCAGCTTCACGGTGTTAGTTGACAATGCTCCAACCGCAGTTCAGGACAACATATTCTTTGAGGAAGGCGCTGAAAATTTATTGATTGATGTGATGAGTAATGACTTTGATGTGGATGGTGACAGCATTTTTGTTACAGGCATAATTGCAGGACATGGCATCGTCACCTTAAACGAGAATGGCACTTTAAATTATGAGATAAATACTGATTGGTGTGGCCTTGATACCATTACTTACACCCTCTGTGACGCGTACAATTTGTGTGATACTGCTTATACCATAGTTGAAGTACAATGCCCTGTGCCTTTGATTATTCCTGAGGGTATTTCGCCAAATGACGATGGATTAAATGATGTTTTCGAAATTGTGGGTCTTGAAAAATTCCCGAATAACAACCTCGCAATATTTAACCGATGGGGCCATCGGGTTTTTGAAATGGACAGCTACGACAATTCTTGGAACGGAAAATCTACCTCACCATTAACACTGGGCAATGAAGAATTGCCGACAGGAACGTACTTCTATATTTTGGATTTGAATGATGATACCAAACCTCGAAAAGGATATTTCTACCTTAACAGATAACGAGAACTTTCCTATAAAAATAAAACAATTCGATGATAAAAAATAAATTGATACTTGCGTTGGTGCTTCTGTTTTCAATGCAGAATTGCTTGGCGCAACAAGAATCATCCAACAGCCAATTCATGATGAATAAATTGTATCTCAATCCGGGTTATGCGGGATACAAGGAAGTCAAAAATATTACACTCATTCATCGCAATCAATGGGTTGGATTCAAAGGTGCTCCAATGACAACATCATTGGCTTACGACAGCCCATTGAAGAATACCGCACTGGCTGTTGGAGGCAATTTAAGATTTGATAAAATAGGCCCCATCACACAAACAGGTATTTATGGGAGTTTCGCAATTAGAAATAGGTTGAGCAACTCGGCCACTATCTCTTGGGGCTTGAGTGGTTCATTGGATATGCTTCAAGTGAAATTGACAGATTTGGTTTTAACAAGTGATTTTTATGGCAAACCTGAAGATGCTGCTTTTATGTATAACGTGAAGGGACGCTTGCTACCCAATGTTGGATTTGGGGCTTACTATACAAAAGGCGAACATTTCATTGGTCTTTCTTGCCCAAAGATGCTGCGACCAAAGCTGAACAAGGAAGTTACTCCACAGATTAGCAGCCTTTCTGGAAAGTATGAACCCACTATTTATATAATGGGAGGCAAACAATTCAAGATAAGTAAGGACTTCGAAATGCAAGGAAGTGTGCTAGTGCGAGCAGTATGGAATGCTCCAATGTCCATCGGGCTTTTTGCGAACACTATTATCTATAAAGAATTTAATGTTGGACTCAACTACAATTTGCGCGAGAGCATTGGCTTGATGTGTCAGTGGCAGATAAACACTGAAACCAAAGTGGGATATTCATTTGATGTGTCAACCAACCAGATGATTCGTGCCAATTGGGGAAGCCATGAGCTTGCACTAAATCATATTTTATCGCCAAAAGAAACGCGAGTCGCAAGCGCAAAACTTTTTTAAATCCAAGAAAATCTTAAACGTAAAAAACCGCTTCAAGAGACTGAAGCGGTTTTTGTTAGCTATGTTTTTTTGTTGATGCTGATTTTTTTGTAGCCATCATATCATTTAGAGGATAGCAATAGCAACGTGATGTTATTTATGCGTTCACAGTATTCATAGTGTCCAACACACTCATCACTTCTTTTACTGCTTTGGCAGAGCTTGCAAGCAGTGCTTTTTCTGCATCGTTCAGTTGAAGTTCTATTATTTTTTCAATACCATTTTTACCAAGAACTACCGGTACACCGAGGTAAATGTCTTTCAAACCATACTCACCTTGAAGCCAAGCACACACTGGGAAAATTCTTTTTTGATCGCGAACGATTGCTTCTACCATTTGAGCCGCAGCAGCTCCGGGGGCGTACCACGCAGAGGTGCCAAGTAAGTTGACTATTTCGCCACCGCCTGTTTTTGTGCGATCCACTATTGCATTTAATTTTTCTTCCGAAATCAATTCTGTGACTGGTATGCCACCCACTGTAGTATAGCGTGGCAATGGAACCATTGTGTCGCCATGACCACCCATAAGCACCGCCTGTATGTCTTTTGGAGAGCAGTTGAGTGCCTCAGCAAGGAAAGCTCTGTAGCGGGCAGTGTCAAGAATTCCGGCCATTCCAAACACTTTGCTGCTATCCACTTTTGCTGTCAAGTATGCGCAATAAGTCATCACGTCAAGTGGATTGCTCACCACAATAATTTTTGCATTGGGCGAATATTTTACAACATTTTCAGTAACCGTTTTTACAATGCCTGCATTAGTAGCTATCAAATCATCGCGGCTCATTCCAGGTTTGCGTGGTAGTCCGGAGGTTATTACAACCACTTCCGAATCGGCTGTTTTGGTATAATCATCTGTGCTTCCAATGGTGCGTGTATCGTACAGATTGATTGGTGCTGTTTGCCAAATATCCAATGCTTTTCCTTCTGCAAAATTTGGTTTGATATCCACAAGGACTACCTCGTTTGCAATTTCTCTGGTGGCCAATACATCGGCACATGTTGCGCCAACATTTCCTGCGCCTACAACGGTTACTTTCATTTTTTTCTGAGTATAAAATTTATTTGTTTGTTTCTTTTCACGTGCTAAAAGCATTCATTTTAGGCGGCTAATGTATTGGGCAATTTGTAGTGCGCAAGTTTCGTTTTGAAACTGGTTTTTTTACCAGAAGCTATTGAAATCATTTTTCAAAATGAATCACTTTTCGAATGCAAACGAGGATAGAAAATTCAATGGCTTCATCTTTGACAAAATGCAAACCGCTTTAATAAATAGTAACCAAATATGAAATTGAATTTCATTCTAACTTTTATGCTTTTTGGATATGTGCAATTGAGTATTGCACAATTGCCAGGCACCGTTTGGCCAAAGGGCGAAGTAGGCAAAGACTTCAATTTGAAAAATGCCAAAGACAAAAAAAACGGATTATGGATTCGAACCTATGAAGGATCTACCAACCTTTTTTCAAAAGGAAATTTCAAAGATGGAATTCCAATTGGCATTTGGGAGAAATATTATGCTACCGGAGAATTGCAAAGCATTCAAAAACATTTGCCCAAGGACTCGGTTTATTCTCAGCTATTTCATACAGATGGAAAAACACTGATGTCACAAGGTTTTTTTGTGAAAAGGAAAAAAGAAGGCAATTGGAAAATATACAACGAGCGCGGAATTCTTGTGAATGATGAAAATTTTCAGGACAGTTTATTACAAGGAGGCTGCAAATATTTTTTTCCAAACGGTCAACTTTTGAAAATCGAAAATTTTAATCAAAATGTGCGCAATGGCCCTTTCACAGAATATTTTGAAAATGGAAATAAGCGAGCGGAAGGCACTTATTTGATAGACGATAAAGATGGCGAATACACCGCATGGTTTGAAAATGGAAACCAAGAGAGCAAAGGCAAATTCCTAAAAGGGGTAATGGATGGCAACTGGTTTTACTACAACAAGGATGGAAATGTGAAGGTGGCCATTCTTTACAAACTTGGGCAAGAAACAAAACGCAAATATCAAAACGGGACCATAAAAGAAAACTTCGAAAGTGGAATACCCAAAAGCGAGTACATGTATGAAAATGCTAAGAAGGACGGTCCTTTTATCGAGTGGTACGACAAAGGAGAATTTGTGTTGGTAGAACCAGATGATCCTGAATTGAAGAACAAGGGTTATCAAAAATTAGAACTGCAAGGCACCCAAATAAAAATGCAAGGAGACTACATGGAAGACCTGTTGGAAGGAAGTGTCATTTATTATTTCGAAGATGGAAGAATAGAAAAAATAGAAGAATGGTCGGGTGGAGTTTTGATAAAGACAAAACAAGCTGGGCAATAATTAAAGTTTTTTTATTGACTTTTATCATGTTTGGACACACTTAACGCCTGAAGCAATTTGATAAACATTCACTTTGTGTGAATTGTGTCTGTCCCTAATTTGAACATTCTGCAACGGATTCGCAACTTCAAGGAAAGAAGCTAAATAGATATTTGATGAAAGGACAACACCTTCAATTATTTTCGTCAAGTACTTTCGAATTCCATCAGTCAAAAAAATGTTTAAGTGCCAAGTCATTATTTTATGTGTGATTTTTCAGAGTATTATTTCTTGCAAGCCGCAAGAACAAGACTTGTCGGCTATTGATTTGGGCTACGATTATTTCCCAAACAGCGTTGGCTCATACATCGTTTATCAGGTGGACTCCACTTATTTCGGTTTGGTGGAAGAAGAATATACCTATCAAATCAAGGAATTGATTAGCGAAAGTTTTGCGGATGATGTGGGCCAACTAGCAGTAAAGGTGGAAAGATATTATCGTCATTTTGGCAATGAGCCATGGATTCTCATGGATGTTTGGGTGCAGAAAAGAACCACTACAGCAGCCGAAAGGGTTGAGGAAAATGTACGTTTTATCAAATTAGAATTTCCAATTGCTGAAGGGGGAACTTGGCAAGGCAACGCATACAACGGCTTGGGCGATTGGCAATACAAATACGAAAATGTGAACCAACCAGTGGACATTGGCGAACTGGAATTTGACAAAGCACTAAAAGTAAATCAACTTTATTCTATCAATTTAATTGAAGAAAATATTGCTTATGAAATTTATGCGCTTGGGGTTGGTATGGTTGCAAAACAATTTACAGATGTAGAATATCAGAATGGAATTCCGGCAGGCGTTGATTTGCGATATCGCGCTATTCAATACTACCACGAATAAGGCACAACGATAATCACAACAATATTCGTTGGCTTTTGGATTTCATTTATTGTGACCTTCCAAGTAGCTTCGCAACAATCTATGAAGCAAATAATTCTATTTATCGCTCTTCTTTTTTTTAGTGCAAAAGGTATTTCGCAAACAGCTCCGGATAAATATTGGATACGATTTACCGACAAAAACAACTCTTCTTTTTCATTGAACAATCCTTACGCATTTCTTTCTGAAAAATGTATAGAGCGAAGAAATCAATTTGAAATTGGGTTTGATCAAAAAGATATTCCTGTCAATCAGCACTACATCAATGAAGTATTAAATATTGGATCATGCACGCTGCACAACAAAAGCAAATGGTTCAATGCAATCACCATTTCTGTTTCTAATGTTGCAATTATTGAGTCCATTCTTGCGCTTCCGTTTGTGGCAGAAGTGAGATCAGTTCAAGTGCTTCAAAATGAAATGTCCCACCAAGAAAAAATACAGAAACATGTTTTGATTGACAACCAAGAATGGAACAACTCGCAAACAGAATGTGACAGTGACAATAATTTTGGCCCAAGTTTTCGTCAAATAGAAATGCTCAATGGCCATCTGCTGCATGAGTTGGGATATACAGGCAAAGGCATTGACATAGCGCAATTGGATGCTGGATGGGCCATGACAGATAAGCTCCCTGCCTTCGATGCGCTGCGTGGTGAAGACCGATTAATAATGACACGCGATTTTGTTTTCACCAATGAAAACAACGTTTATCACACCAATACACACGGCACTTATGTGCTGAGTTTGATGACTGGCAACATTGAAGATTCCTTGATTGGAACCGCTCCCGGTGCCAATTATTTTTTGTTCAGAACAGAATATTCTGCAACAGAAACTTTGGTAGAAGAGGATAATTGGGTGGCGGCAGCGGAACTTTGTGACAGCTTGGGAGTGGATATTATCAATAGTAGTCTTGGATATTCTTTGTTCGATTCTACATACATGAATCACAGTTATGCAGATATGGATGGCAACACTACAAGATGTTCTATAGCGGCTGATATCGCTGCGCAAAAAGGCATATTGGTGGTGAATAGTGCTGGCAATAGCGGCAGCAATAATTGGCATTACATCACTGCGCCAAGCGATGGCGACAGTGTTCTTTGTGTTGGTGCTGTTGATGCAAATGGGCATCACGCCTTCTTCAGCAGCTACGGCCCCAGTAGCGATGGCGATGTGAAACCCAATGTGAGTGCCATGGGTTTCCGCTGTGTATTTGCGGCATTGGACAGCACCATTAGCACAGGCAATGGCACTTCGTTTAGTTCACCCATTACAGCAGGAATGGCGGCTTGTTTGTGGCAAGCATTTCCAAATAAAAGCAATATGGACATCCTTCGCGCAATTGAACAAAGCGCACACACGTTCGAAAATCCAACAGATAGTTTGGGCTACGGGATTCCTGATTTTTGGAAAGCCTTTTTGATTTTGCAAGGCAACACCCAGCCGCAGCAGGGTGATTTGAATGCCACTATTTTTCCTAATCCGTGTTCCACCTATTTGAATGTAATATTAGAAAAAGTAAATACTTGCGACACGGAATATGAAATTTATAGTGTTGAAGGCAAGCGTGTTTTCGAAGGGAAAAAAATTGTTGATTCCAAAAGTTTTGGTGTATTAAAATTGGATGAAGCCATTTCAAATCTTGCCGATGCAACATACTTGCTCCATCTCAAAGCAAATGGAAAACACTCCCTAATTCGATTTGAAATTGATAAAAAATGAAGTGCTAATCTGATGTCGCAATATGTAATAATAGTTGCTGCCGGCCACGGCCAGCGTATGGCAGCGGCTTTGCCCAAGCAGTTTCTGCTGGTGCATGGCAAACCCATTTTGCAACACACTATTGAAAAATTTTACAACTACAATCGTGAAATTGAAATAGTAGTAGTGCTCAACGAAGCATACATACAATATTGGAAAGACTACTGCGATGAGAATGGAATTAAGATCTCAATCAATATTGTAATAGGTGGTGAACAACGTTTTCACTCCGTCAAAAATGGAATTGCGGCTATAGCTGATAAGCAAGGTGTGGTAGCTATCCATGATGCCGCCCGGCCTTTGGTGGACAATGCTACGATTGCAAATTGTTTTCAGACAGCATCGGAAAAGGGCAATGCAATTCCGGTTATTTCGCCATCAGATTCATTGCGAGTCTCTCACAATGGATCAACAAGAATGGTCAACAGAGAGGATTACTATTTGGTACAAACACCGCAGTGTTTCGAAATAAATATGTTGCGAAAAGCGTATCAACAAAACTATCAGCAATCATTTACAGATGACGCTTCTGTGGTAGAGACCATTGGCGAAAAAATAAATTTGGTGCAAGGCAATCGCGAGAATTTTAAAATAACTATTGCATCCGATTTGAAGATAGTGGAGATGCTTTTGAGATAACATGATAAAATTTTTGAAAGAAAAAAATAGAAAATTCTACTTCATCTGCACACACAAACAGCACTCAATTTATTCTCCAATCCGATCAAAGTGATGAGCGAATCTGTAACCAAAATGTCCATCGCAACTTCGCCATAATTTACCCTGTATTTTTTTGGCGAGATGTGCGTTTCGCTTTTTGCGAAGTCAACTTCACCGGCATTTCTTATGGCTTGTATTTGCTCCAATGATGTAGCGGTGCAATCCAAAAAACATTGTCCACGAGCATTTATTTCAAACTTTGATTCGCGTATTTGTTTCATCAATGCATTGTTGGGTGTCCAGCCCAACCAATTGTAATTGGGAAACATAAAAAACACCAAAGAACATCCAATACCAAGACCTATCAAGTAGCGCGTCACACGCTGTTTTAAATTCATAATAAAAAATTATTATTGATGGCGAATTTATTCTTGACAAGCTAGTCGTTTGCGTTTTTTGTGGAATTCTATTGCGCCATATTATTTGCCTCGCCCATCATATAGCACTATCAGATTATTTATTAATGCAATTTGATAAATAATTTAACGGATATAATTTCGGTATTGGATCAATTGTTTGGATTGTGCGAGAAGAATACACTGGCCCTATTGCCAAGAATTAATCTCGATCACAATCATTAACTCTTGTAAACTGCAATTATGAATCTTGATCAAATCATTCTAACACCATTTTTCTCACCCACTCATTTACATTCGCTTCAGTTATCATGACTGCTTTCCCGTCCTTGGGCATCTTGCAGAAGAAGTGCGATCCCCAGCCGATCACGTTCGGTCCCAGAATGTCCGCCACGAAATCGACGATCCGCGAGTTTGTGATGAGGTCGTAGACGTAGCCGTACTTCAGATGCGCGGTGCTGATCGAATAACTGTCGCCACCGGCTGCCAGTACGCTTGCCAGCAAGGCGTCGAAATACTGCCGGTTCCGTTCGGTGCCGGCCGCATCGAAGACTCGCAACCCCTTCACATAGCCATCGCGATTGAATTGCGAGATCAGCTCGCGGCTGAGCACCTTGGGAGCCCTGACCTGGCTGGGATAGAAGCGCAAGTCGCGTTCCATCTGAGCGAGTTCGTTTTGTTCCGGCAGGATTTTGAAGCTGGGAGCGGCGTTCATGGCGTGAGCGTCTCG
>JAYSWI010000617.1:0-3037 GCA_043718125.1 Flavobacteriales bacterium | reverse complement strand
TTCTATCAATTCGGAAGGAATGGCTGCGCAATTCACTTCGATAAATGGCGCTTGGGCACGTTCGCTTTTTTCGTGCAGTTGGCGGGCCACCAATTCTTTTCCAGAGCCATTGCCACCAGTGATTAAGACCCTTGCTTCAGTTGGTGCTACGGTGTCAATTAGTTTTTTTATTTCGTCTATTGCTGCGCTTTCACCTACAATGTTAGAACCCAAAACTCGGCTCACTTTCTTGCGCAAAGTTTTTGTTTCTTTCACCAATGCTGTTTGGTTGCAGGCATTGCGCATGGTCACCAATATGCGATTGAGGTCCAAGGGTTTTTGTATAAAATCATAAGCTCCTTTTTTTAATGCTTCCACCGCAGTTTCTACAGAGCCATGTCCGGTTATAATTACTACTGGTGCTTCCACTCCTTTTTCTTTCAGTTTTTCTAGCACTTCTATGCCATCCATACGTGGCATTTTTATGTCGCAAAAAATGAGATCGAAGTTTTCCTTGTCCACCATTTTTAAAGCTGTTGGGCCATCCTCGGCTTCTGCCACTTCAAATTTTTCGTACTCAAATATTTCTTTCAACGCTCTGCGTATAGCTGCTTCGTCATCTATGATAAGGATTTTTGGCATATTGTTTTTTTGTTCTTAATGGGCGAATGTAGAATGATTGGAACACTGCTGTCAAAAAGTTCTTGCTCAGAAAAATGCCCCGCTAATTGCGAGGCACTTTTTCTAAATTCAATTACACCGTTTAGGTATCTGTAAAATTAGCTGCTGCTGAAAGGACAATTGTTTTTTGACCAACGCAGCAACGATTCAAAGACGCTATTCTACAATCAACCGCTGCGAAAGCACGCCCACTGCGGTGTGTAGCTCAACGATATATAAACCCGAAGACAACGCAACGTCTTGAACGAAGGTGTTGTTGCCAGGTGTCACCCGTACTTTCGAATCAATGACTTTTCTGCCGGTAGCATCAATAATTGTAACTGACACCACCGCTGAAGTATTGCTGACAATGTTCGTATTCACAAGCCCGCTAGAAGGATTTGGAAAGATGGAAAAACTGAATTGTGTATTGTTTAGTTCTTCCACATCATTGTATGTAACATTGGTTTGAGCCGACTCTAGAAAGGGACATGCTGCAAATTGCTGCACAGCCACCGAATAATTTCCCGATTCAGTTATTGGATAAGTGGCTTCATCTGCACCGCTTATTTCAACTCCATTCATACTCCATTGGTAGCTAAGGCCAGGATCTATGCAAGTCAAAATATTGTTGGCTGATGTATATATTGGAGTCCACTTTGTAAGGTTCGAAAAACGGATGTAGCAAGGAAAAGTAATGCTATCAATAAAAGCATTTCTATTGTGTTGCTCATCGAAAATGTATTCGTTGCGGGCGCGCTCAAGGTTGGTGGGCAGGTCGTTGAAGTGCCATTGTTTCACCACATATTCTTGTTGGCCATAGGGTACTAGAAAACTAATTTGCTCAGGAAAACTGAAGTCACCTGCGTTGTTGTTTTTAACAGAATGGTACATTAAGTTCCGTGCTGCATTTCCTTTTATTTCTTCGCGCGGTTCATAGCAATTTTGTCCGTTTATGTTTTGGCCATATTGTGTACCCAGATAGGTGGAAGAGGGCGTCACCACTTCGCCATAAGGATAATTGCTGCGCACCACATTGCATTCTTCTTGCTCTACTGGCATCAGATTGTGTAAGTCAGAATATTCGAAAGAGTCTTGAAAACCAGCGTCCAAATAAGTGGGCATCCATGATTGTGGAAAGACGTGTTCGCGGCTAAGCAAAGCATCACCTGTCCCATTCCACCATTGAAAACCTGCTGTGTAAACGTTATCGTTGCCACTGTATTCGCACTCAACGAAGTTTTGCGAAAGGCCGTTTAGAAGTGTGTCTTGAACATAAAATTCATTGATAAGGGTGCTGGTATAGTTAGAGTAATATGTTTGAAAATAGTTGGCGGGATTAAGTACCGTTGTCAATTGGGTAACAAAGTTTGCATTGCTGTGATCAACTCCGTTGTAATAAGTTCCTATTTCCGGATCGTTTGTAGTGGCCACGCCTGTCAACAACGAACTGGTCAAATAATTTTCGTAGCCCTCAGGCCCATTAAATGCAATAACTCTGTGGTGATAAGAAGTGCTGGTTTCGATATGGCGAGCATCAAATTCGCCTGCTGCTCCAACATAAATTACTTGTGAACTACCTATCCATTGGCCCTTTTTGTAGCTCTGTCCATCGGTAGGTATTTCAAGAACTACTGAACCTTTTTTGCGCAGCACCAAATAGTTGTCCACAGCAGGAATCGCTGCATCAAAGTTCACCTTGTAGTTCCATTCGTTCAATTGTGGAAACCACAAATCTGTTGCTTGCGCAGTTGGCTCACTTGCTAATGCGCCCGCTATGGCGTATATGTTTATTACATAATCACCTTCACTGGCATCGTTGCTTGTAATTGTAATGGTGCAAAAACGTGAGCCACTGCCGATAGGTGTAAACTCAAGGCCCATTATTTCAGAAGACATTGAATTGATAGTATCCGGAATACTTGTGAGGGCAAACTGCGCTGCGTGCACTCCGCTAATGATGATGGTATCCACAATTAAGTCGGTGGCAGTTCCCAAATTTAAAATGGTGAAATTGGTTGTTGCGCTATTGCCGATTGAGTATGTAAATCCACTCGGAATATTGTCGCTATTGTTGTTGGTCACATTTATCTCCTGGGCGGGTGATGCGGTGGGCTGAATGAGCAAAATTTCATCAAGGGCAATATTGTGACCGCTTACTTTATTGGTAAAATAGAAGCGGATGTAGCGAGTGGTGGAGGCAGCATAATCTGTGACAAGGGTGTATGCGCTGAAGGCTATATCAGAATTATTGAATGTATGCAGAGGTGTGAAAACAGAACCATTAATAGACTCTTCAACGGTAAAAGTTCCTTGCCAAGCTTCTCCTAAGTTTTGTCCTTTTATATAATAAGAAATTGCGCCAGGCTCTTCGGAAAATTCTACAAGAACGTAATCT
>JAYSWI010000616.1:0-3040 GCA_043718125.1 Flavobacteriales bacterium | reverse complement strand
GAAGTTGATGAAGATGGATGAAGATCTCAACATCGTATGGTCTGTTACAAAAGATGGTTATGGCTACAATGACATAGGACAATCAATTGTACTAGATGATGCGGACAACATTTATGTGGCAGGTTATTTCACCAATGCAAACAATTACAAAGAAGCATGTTTGTTAAAGTATAACAGTGCAGGTGTTTTTCAATGGCAACAGACTATGAAGAGCGCATATGATGGTGATGCGTTAGCATGGAAACTTGTTTTCAAAGAAGGGAAACTGTATGTAACAGGCGACCTCAAAACAGATTTGGGAAAAGACATTTTGATTGTGGTCTATGACACAAATGGAAATTTGCTCTGGACAAAAACTTTCGATGGCGGAACGGGAGGTGATGACAGTGGCCGCAATGCACAAGTGGGCGGTGACAATTTTGTTTATGTGAATGGGACAGTATCCTTGGCAGAAGGAACAAAATATGCGAACAGCAGATTTGAAACTTGGGAAAAGAATCAGGCAATTGTTTATTGTGATGGGAAGCCTTGTATGTTGGACGATGAAGTTCTTGTTCGCTTCAATCCATCAGATATTATTCTTACCAATGCGGACAATAAAAAGCTTATTTGGGGCCTTGTGGAGGACTTCGTAAATGCAACAGCTCTATCAGAAATTCAGCAAGAAACAGGAATTGATTTGAGCAAGCAGAAGTGTTACAAAGTTTATCCCAACATGACCAGCTCTAATGTTGAATCAACTGGGAGACTTGGTAGCACAGTATTGCTACCTCCTCTCTATGCCACCTTTGGTGTTGTACTTACAAGTGGAACAGATGAAGAAATTGCAGTTCAACTTTTGAATAATGTTCCCCAACATATTATTGTAGCTACAACTAACGGAATGGCAGAACTGACAGCCGGAGCAAATGATACTGAATACAACAATGGACAGAGTAGTGGACTGGTAGGTGATACAGCAATACCGGATGCCAATATCAACGTTGAGCCAGCATGGGATTTAGAGACTGGAAGCCCTGCAATAATTGTAGGTGTTTATGATTCAGGAATTAACTATGCTCACACTGACATTAGTAACGGTACATTTCTTACATCATCTGCCAATGATGGTTGGGATTATTTCAACAATGTTGACATTTCAACCGAGCCAGACCCAGATAATCACGGTCATGGCTCTGCGGTAGCAGGCATTATAGGCGCATGGCGCAATAATTCATTCGGAATTGCTGGTATAGCTGGTGGAAATGGAACAGGGGGTGTTACATTACATGCTATGAAAATTTTTGAAATCAATCCAAATGCCTGCAATGTTCCAGCGGTTCCCATGAACATAATTCTTCAAGCCATCACAGAAGGAACCCTTGGTAATGGTCCGATAGAAAACAAAGAGGACGTGCAGAATCACAGTTGGGGCGGTCCACACAATGCTTTAATGAGAGAAGCATTCCGTCTTGCTTATGAAAGTGAGGTAGTAGTTTGTACTTCCTCAGGCAACTACGGAAATAGTGATTGCAATATTGTGTCTTATCCCTCCACCTATAGCGACCACATGATTATGAAAATTGGTGCGAATGATGCCACAGGGGCGAGGGCAGATTTCTCTCAATGTGGTTGGGGGCTTGATTTTATCGCACCTGGCACGAATGACTTATACATTGGACTTGGTGATGATGGTAACAATTTTTCCGACAACTTAACTTGGTCAAACAACTGCTCTGGTGCCACTAATGGTACATCTTTCGCTGCGCCTCATGCCGCTGGGGTTGCTGCTTTGATGCTGAGTTATGCGCATAATAATCCATTGCCAAATCAATTATCTCATGAAGATTGCGAGGAGTTAATGCAGAGGTTTGCCACTGACATTACCGCAGCACCAGATACCATTGGTTATGACCCCCAAACTGGTTTTGGCCGCTTAAATGCCGGAATTTTATTTGATAGTATTCAGTATCCAAATTTTCTGATTCAACATTACCAGTTGGACAATTACGGTAGCGGTTACACCTTGGCTGGTTTCCATGAAAAAACATGTCTTGAACAATCATTATCAGGGCTTTCAACCGGAATTATCAGAGTAAATCGCTGGAAAACTGAGGCCACGCAAGCTCACACCATACCATCCGGCTATCAATTGATTAATGGTTGGCCTCGAGGTTCTGGTTCTACTTGTCTTGGAATCACCTCCGCCAATAGTGCCACATGTGGGGGTTCGTTGCATAACAGATACCTTCCATCTGAACGCAATGCCTATTTGGATGCTTTCACAGCAACTGATGCAACAATGTCTGGATACATTTATGAATTGCTAGACTCCAATTTGAACCATGTCGGTTGGTGGCCATTTGATACAACGGCTGTTGTAAAAATGGCTTATACACTCTATCTCAAAAGCACAACCATAAATGTTGAAGAAAATATAGCTGAAGTAGATTTTAATGTCTTTCCAAATCCAGCTAATAATTCAGTGCTAATTCAATTTGGAAATGGCCTTACTGATAAAACAGAAGTAGCTTTGTATGATGTGGCAGGGCAACTTGTTAAGGTGATTTCCAAAGGTGATAACTTTCCTTCAGGTTACAAGATTAATTTTTCAGTTGCAGAATTATCCTCAGGTTTCTACTTCGTGAAAGTAACGAATAAGAAAAGGCAGATGTCTAAAAAATTATTGGTTAATCATTAGTTCAGATGAAAACAATAATTGCAACCATGATGATTTTGGGAATAGGCCTATCGGCCTATTCCCAATTCACCGTGATTCCTACAACAACAAGCACTGCCATTGAGTCTATACTTCTTGATGCTGATACTGTTGTAATTTCCGGTTATTACGACTACTTCGCTAAGACCTATGATTGGGGCGAAACAGTTGTAGACTTTGAAACACCCGGCATAGTAAGTGCATCAAACTCTGATTTTCAGATGAGGGATGATACCTACTACATCTCTTCGAGAAGCGGATTGCCTGAATTTCATCATCAGCTTTTGAAATCCACCACAAGGGGAAATACTTGGCACGTATTGTTTGATACAACCGGCATTT
>JAYSWI010000615.1:0-3046 GCA_043718125.1 Flavobacteriales bacterium | reverse complement strand
CACGCAAAGAAAACTTTACATCGGAGCAGTCATGTTCTTAATTTATTTGGTCATGTCTATTGATGGTTATTTCGAATTAAATATTTTTTCAAATTGGTAAGAATCGCAATCACAGGACCGGAGTGCACAGGCAAAACAACATTGGCAAAATGGTTGTCCGAAACATTATTTGACGCCAAATATGTTGCAGAGTATTCACGAGAATATTTGCAGAAGAAAGGTGATAAATACGCTTATACCCCTATCGACCTATTGCACATTTCCGATAAAACAGCACAAACATTTTCTAAAGCATTTAAAGCCGATAAAGACGCGCTGGTGGTGGATACAGAGTTTTATGTTTTAGACATTTGGTGGAATCAAAAATATCAAACCCACAATGCCGCTATTATCGAATACAAACAAGTTTTCGACTTTGACCTATACGTGCTTTGCGAACCGGATTTGGCTTGGGAATTTGACCCATTGCGCGAAAATCCTGAAGACCGTTATCGCCTTTTTGAACTCTATAAACATGAACTGGAAAAGGATCACAGAACTTTCGAAATAGTGACTGGGACAGGCGATGCACGAGGAATGTATTTACTCGAAAAAATTCTAAGACGCTTCCCCAATTTGATGTTGGAAGAGTAAACCTGACCAACTATTTCAATTAGCTAAAAGAATAAATTCGCCAATTGATTATTTATTTTGATTTCCCGTTCCACCATAGACCGTATCATGCAAGCTTCCATCATAGAAGATGTGGTTGGTGAGTTTGTACACCTCAAGCGCAGTGGAAGCTCATTCAAAGGCCGTTCGCCATTTGCCAACGAAAAGACACCCAGCTTTTTTGTTGTTCCTGCTAAAAATATATATAAAGATTTCAGCAGTGGCAAGGGAGGAAATGTGGTGGATTTTCTCATGCAACACGAAAAACTTTCGTACCCCGAAGCATTGCGTTGGCTGGCATATAAATACAGCATTGAAATAGAAGAAGAACAACAAACAGAAGCGCAACAACAAGAAAAAAGTGAACGGGAACATTTGAGTGTTGTCAGTGAGTTTGCCGCCAAATACTTTCAGGCGCAGATGCACGAAACAGAAGATGGAAGGGCCATTGCGCTTTCCTATTTTGAAGAACGCGGATTCAGAGAAGACATCATCAAAAAATTTCAGCTTGGATATTGTCCTGATAAGTGGGATGCAATGACGAAGGAAGGTCTTGATAAATCTTACAGTTTAGAATATCTAAAGAAGGCTGGACTCACCCGCGAACGAGATGGTTTGCCTTATGATTTTTTCAGAGGTCGCGTCATGTTTCCCATTCACAACATAAGCGGGAAAGTGATTGCATTTGGTGGTCGCACTTTGAAAGTTGAAAAGGAAGTGGCCAAATATTTCAACTCACCAGAAAGCGAGTTGTATATAAAAAGCAAAGTGCTGTACGGTTTGCATTTGGCTAAAAATGAAATCGTAAGATCGAATGTTTGTTACCTCTGCGAAGGCTACACCGATGTAGTGAGCATGCACCAAGCAGGAGTAGAAAACATAGTAGCCTCAAGCGGAACGAGCCTCACAGAAGAACAGATCAGACTTATCAAAAGGTACACATCGAACATCACCATTTTATACGATGGCGACAGTGCGGGCATCAAAGCATCTTTTCGAGGTATCGATATGATTTTGAAGGAGGGCATGAATGTGCGTATCGTTCTTTTCCCGGATGGTGATGATCCGGATAGTTTCGCTAAGAAGCATAGCAGCTCTGAAATTCAGGATTTCATAACAAAAAATGCGAAGGACTTTATTGCATTCAAAACGAGTTTGCTTGTTGAAGAAGCAGGCACAGATCCTGTAAAAAAGTCAGCTCTCATCAGAGGCATTGTGGAAAGTATTTCATTGATACCTGATGCCATCACTCGAAGTGTTTTTGTGCAAGAGTGTAGTCGTTTGCTCAATATACAAGAGCAAGTATTGCTGTCGGAATTGAACAAAGTAATTGCTTCAAATTTTCGTAAAACAAACAAAGATTCCACAGAAGAAATACCGCTACTTGATGAAACTCCTACGGATGGAATAGCGAATGAAAACATTCCGACATTTTCACTTTACTACCAAGAAAAAGATTTGATTCGAATGTTGCTTACCTATGGGGAGCAAGCCATAGAGATAGCTATTGTGAACGAAGATGGCCATGATGAAACACACCAAGTAAGTGTAGCAGAATATCTTATTGCGAATTTGGAACAAGACGAAATACAATTGGAAACACCCGTGTATTCGGCCATCTACAAGGAGTATATCGAGTTTGTTGGCCGTTCAGAAATACCAAAAGCCGATACGTTTACACAACATATCGACAACAATATCAGCACAGAAAGTTCCAACCTCCTTATATCGCAATATGCCATGAGCGCGAACTGGACATCGCGCCACAACGTATATCCAGAAACAGAAGAAATGCTTTTGCGCAAAGCCGCGAAAGATTGCATTTTCAGACTGAAACTTTGCAAAGTGCAGTCAATTAGTAAGCAATTGATGAGGGACATAGAAGCTGCCGGAAATGATGAAGAAAAATTAGAGCCACTGATGCGCGAAAAAATTTATTTGGACAAAACAAAATCTGAAATTGCCAAATATTTCGGGACAGTAATTTTAGAATGATGCCGCTGGCAAACCAGCATGGCAATTTTTATTTTGCCAAATGAATTTGGCAAAATATTTTTTGCCATACCAGGCATCACTGCTTCCCCCACTTCACCACCATGTAATAATCATTCTCAATGGGCAAGTATCCGAAGTCATAACAAAGTTTGTAAACAGTGCCAACTTTGGTGGTGTATGTATGTGTGTGGTATTTGAAATTGAAACCCGCTTCGTGCAATTTGGTTTTTGTGATACGTGTTTTTCCTTCTTCGTTGCTTAGTTCAAACATCACTCTTCTGTTCTTTCGAAGGATGTTGTTCACGTTGCGCATTTCAGCAGAGTTGTCGCTATTTGCTTTGTTATTATGGGTGCTTCTGCATTGGTCGTCACAGAATTTTTTGTCAGCACGGCCTTTTAT
>JAYSWI010000614.1:0-9206 GCA_043718125.1 Flavobacteriales bacterium | reverse complement strand
TACCTCCACCACTGGCAAATTGACACCCGGAACAATAACGGTTCCTATATAGTAAGGTGCAAAAGGATCAGTTGGTGAGTGAAATGAAATCATAGGTGGGTCATTGGCCGTTACCCAGGTGCTGTCGCCACAAGCTCCACCCATGTTCACCATCACGTTAAAGTCGCTGGAGAAACCAACGTGGTTTGCATAACAAAGTGTATCAATACCATTGGGTGCATTAGGATTGGCAGTAGTGCCAAAAGAAGTTCCATAGATATCTCCATTTACTGATTCTAAAACCATAGGCACAGCGAAACCATTTACAGTATGCGTAAATTTAGGAATTGCAATGTCAGAGTAATTATCAATAGTAGCCGCTGCGAAACTGATATAACCTCCGGTGCCTTGGCCCCAAACGCAAATGCGTGTAGGATCAATTCCATAAGGATTAGCCATGTCTTGCTCACTCATGCGGAAATAACGAACTGCAGTACGGCAGTCCTGCACACCACGATAGGCAGCATTGATAAGAGTATAAACGCGCTCAGGTTGAGTGAGCGCAATTGGATTCCAACCCAAACGGTAATCGCAAGAAGCTACCACATAACCCATGCGTGCAAGGCGAGAACACATTGCAACAACATTAGAATCAGTTCTTGTTCCACTTGGACTTTGGTTGTTTGGAAATGGTAAAAAATTGCCCGTGTGGAAATAAAGAATAAGCGGGCGCATCGTTTCTACATCACCTGCCGGCTCATAAATGTCGCACATCAAAGGTTGGGCTACTGCTTGGTTATAGACTTGGAAAAGCAAAACTGTAGCATTGACGCCATACATTACATCGGTAGTTACATCAACATCTGTAAAGACTTCATCCAGATACCGCTGGGAAAATGACTGGCTACAACACAAAGTCATTGCTGCATAAATTGTAAAGATTTTTTTCATTTTGAATAGTGTTTTAAAAAGTAAATTAAGGTGCAAATAATTTGAAGCAACCAATTTTGAAGCGGTGCTTTTACAATGTCCAAAAGTATTACTCCAAACAGCGATTAAAAAAAGAAGTTTTCAATATACCGATAGGCTTGTAGCATGAGCAAAATCAATTCAAATGTCCACCAATATTTCAATGCGCTCTTATTGAGAATTAAAAACAGAATTTGAAAAATAAATCTTGAAACTGAATAATTTCATCCGGTTATGAAATGCTTCTATTGTGAATAAACATTTTTAATATTCTTGCAATTACAAAGATGAAAATTTTCGCCCAACAAAAAGGACACTCTTACATTGCCAACAAAATCAAATCTCATTTTCTTTTATGAAAGCATTCGTTTTTCCTGGTCAAGGTTCACAATTTGTCGGTATGGCTAGCGACATTTATCACAGCACAACATCAGCAAAAAGCATGATGGAAAATGCCAACGACATTCTCGGTTTTAGACTGACCGATGTGATGTTTAATGGAACAGAGGACGAGCTTAAACAAACCAACGTGACACAACCAGCCATATTCCTTCATAGCGTGGCAATGGTCCAAAATATTGGCGACCATTTTATTCCTGATATGGTGGCGGGCCATAGCCTTGGCGAATTTTCCGCGTTGGTTGCCAACAAAACATTGGCCTTTGAAGATGCTCTTCGGCTTGTGTTCGCAAGGGCAATGGCAATGCAAAAGGCATGTGAAGCAAACCCTTCAACTATGGCTGCTATACTTGGTTTGGAAGATGAAATAGTGGAAACCATTTGTGCAACAATAGATGGCGTGGTGGTAGCCGCCAATTACAATTGCCCCGGTCAGCTAGTAATTTCTGGCGACAATGATGCAGTGGATGCAGCCTGCACAGCACTGACCGAGGCTGGCGCAAAGAGAGCAATAAAATTACAAGTTGGCGGTGCTTTTCATAGCCCTTTGATGGAACCTGCAAGGCTTGAATTAGAGGCCGCACTCAATGCTACAAAATTCAATGTTCCGTCATGTCCAGTTTATCAAAATGTGAGTGGAGAGCCGGTTACAAATCCTGAAATAATCAAAACAAATTTGATAAAACAACTCACAGCACCTGTGCGCTGGACACAGATAATGAATCGGATGTTGGCAGATGGCTGCACCGAAGTAATAGAAGTGGGGCCGGGCAAAGTATTGCAGGGCCTATTCAAAAAAGTGAATCGCGAATTGAATACCAGCAGTGCACAGTTGACGGTTTAACCTTCTTTTTTTTGAATAGAATGCGAATCTGCTTTCACGCTGCTGATCAATTTTCTCCTGTCTTGCTTCGAACTCCTTTCATGTAATTGATTCAACTTCCTAATTATTGAAAATTAAATTTGACACCAATCAGCAAAACTGATTTCCTTTATGAAAAAAACAATTTTACTTTTTTGCTTTATTCCATTTGTCGTTAGTGCACAGCACACTACTGAGGTAAAAACTTGGGAAGATAAATTCAAACAACTTGGACCTGAACTAGCCACACCAAACGACCAGCGCACTGCAAGTGGCAATGCTGGTAATGCTTATTGGCAGCAGCGGGCGGACTATTTGATGAACATCAGAATAGATGATGAAAAACAAATTTTGTATGGTGAGGAGACAATTACCTATACCAACAATTCGCCCGATGTGCTCACCTATATCTGGTTGCAATTGGATCAAAATGTATTCGAAAAAACCAGCGACAATTTTGCAATTGAACAAAACAAAATTGGAGAGAGTATGAGTCTAAATGACCTCACAGATCTAAACCCTTGGTACGATGGTGGATTTAAACTGGACTATGTGCAAGACATAAGTGGAAAGGCTTTGCGCCATACCATAAACAAAACCATGATGCGTATCGACTTGGATAAACCCCTTATCACTAAAGGTGTTTTTTCGTTCAAAATAAAGTGGTGGTACAACATAAACGATAGAATGCGTGTGGGTGGGCGCAGTGGTTACGAATACTTCGAAGAAGATAAAAATTATTTATATACCATAGCACAATTCTATCCGCGTATGGTGGTGTATAGCGACAATCAAGGTTGGCAACACAAACAGTTTTTAGGCTCAGGAGAATTTACGCTGAACTTCGGAAATTACACCGTCAATATCACTGTTCCTGACGATCATATTGTGGGCGCTACAGGTGTTTTACAAAATCAAAAAGCAGTGCTAACAGCGGAACAAAACCAGCGTTTTGAGAAAGCAAAAACAAGCAATGAACCAGTTGTTATTGTAACACAAGAAGAGGCCATTGAAAATGAAATAGAACGAAGCACAAAAACGAAAACTTGGACATACAAAGCAGAGAATGTGCGCGACTTTGGATTTGCAACCTCGCGCAAATTTATTTGGGATGCTCAAGCAGTTGACATAGGAAGTAAGCGGCCATTGGCAATGTCATATTATCCAAAAGAGGGCAATCCACTTTGGGGTCAATTGAGCACACGAATAGTGGCCCACACCATTCGCACTTATAGTAAATACACCGTTGAATACCCATATCCTGTGGCCATTAGTGTGCATGCAAAATGGATCGGAATGGAATACCCAATGATATGTTTCAATGGGGGCAGACCGGAAAAAGATGGCACTTATGATGAAGGAACACGCAACGGGATGATATCGGTAATCATACATGAAGTGGGTCATAATTTCTTCCCCATGATAGTGAATAGCGATGAACGCCAATGGACTTGGATGGACGAAGGACTGAACACTTATGTGCAATATCTAGCCGAAAAAGAATACGACATTAATTATCCAACAAGAAGAGGTCCGGCAAGAAATATCGTGGATTATATGAAAGGCGACAAAAGCAAAATGTCGCCAATAATGACCAACTCCGAAAACATATACCAGTTTGGAAACAATGCTTATGGCAAGCCTGCAACGGCCCTAAATATTTTGCGCGAGACGGTGATGGGGCGCGAGCTTTTTGATTATTCTTTCAAAGAATATTGTCGCAGATGGGCCTTCAAACATCCCACACCAGAAGACTTTTTTCGCACCATGGAAGATGCAAGTGGAGTGGACTTAGACTGGTTTTGGAGAGGCTGGTTTTATGAGACCGACCATTGCGACATGGCTTTGAGTGCGGTGAAACTTTTTAAATTGAACACACACAAACCCGAACAGGAAAAAAATTCGGACAAGGAAAAGAAGAACGCTCAACCAAAGGATATTTCGCTGATGCGTGATACGCAAATTGGGGACAAAACACAAGTCGAAACCGATCCTGAAATGCGTGATTTTTACACCACGTACGATCCGTATAGCGTTACTTCACTGGACAAGAAAGAATACGACAGCTATTTTGAAAAGCTGACAGAAGAGGAGAAAAAAACAATTGGAGCCAATCGCTTTTTTTATGAAGTGACAGTTGCCAATATTGGCGGCTTGGTGATGCCACTAATTTTTCAATTGGAATTTATAGATGGTACAAAAAAAGAAATCCGAATTCCTGTGGAAATTTGGCGTTTGAGCGAGGCATCTGTTTCAAAAGTTTTCTCAGTAGAAAAAGAAGTAATAGCAATTGAACTCGACCCGTTTTTGGAAACAGCGGACGTAGATTTAAGTAACAATAATTGGCCAGCACGCCTCACTCCTACTCGATTCGAATTGTTCAAACAAAATCAAAATGCAAGGCAGGACAATCCGATGCAGAAAGCTATAAAGGAAAATGAGAAGAAATAAATTCAATGTCGGATAAAACATATCTCGATGTCTGGACTAAAATGTGATTTCACTAACTAGAACCAGCAAATTGATTGCAGACTCTTTTTAGTAGTTCGTAATGACAAGCTCACTGACAGCGCCTCTTTTGGCGGCATTGGAGTTTATCATGCGTTTTGCTTGGATGCGTTGGATCATAAAATCACTATACAAATCATCGAAAAAATTGTCGTCAGGTTCGTGATTTTTGGGATCACTGTTGCTCAACATTAGTTTGGCTCCTTGGGTATTGAGTTGAATAAAAACTTTGGCCAAGTCTTGTTGCTGTTTGTCGTCAAAATTGTGATTGCTATAGGCTTTGAAACTTGAGGTTTTACTAATGGGGCGATAAGGCGGATCGAAATAAACAAATGATTTCGAGTTTATATGAGTACCCAATTCTTTGAAATCCGCTTTCTTTATTTCAGCAATTGATAGCAATTTGTTTGCGGCATTCAAATTTTCTTCATCACATATCGTAGGATTCACGTACTTGCCTGATGGCGTATTGAAGTCGCCTTTGCTATTTACTCTGTACAATCCGTTGAAACAAGTTCGGTTTAAGAAAATAATTTGAGCCGCTCTTAGTATCCACTTCTCTGAATATTTTTCATAGTCCATTCCAACACGTTGAAGATTGAAACTGGTGCGCTGCTCATAAAAATATTGTTGCCTTTTTTCGCTATTTAGTTTCAAATAATCGCGCTCGTGTCGATATAAATAGTGCAACAGTTTTTCGACATCTTGCTGCACCACACGATACACCAATATCAAATCCTCGTTGATGTCATAGAGATATGCACTGTCCAATTGAAATTGCTGTGCTATGTCAAAAAAAACTGCACCACTGCCCAGAAATGGTTCGTGAAAAGTGGTGATTTCTGACGCAAAAAGTTCTTTGGGATATAGCTTTTGAAATTGAGAAAGAAGTTGAGTTTTTCCACCTGCCCATTTTAGAAAGGGTTTTGCCTTTGCAATTTTTGTTGTCAATTTTGAAAAAGAATCTAATTAGTGTGAATCAAAAATTTAATATCGGTTTTCTGGAAATGAAAATTTTCAATTACTCAAATTTCATCAGTCCTCATTTATCATTTTGTTTTACCCAAAGCAAATTTTTGTGAGCTTACATTGCATCGAATATGGGTTCGGTTTGCATCATCACATCTAGTTGTTATAGAATACAAATCCTTCAGTATTGCAAAGCAGATATTCACCGATACACCAATTAGGCTTATTATCTCATTAGTTGATGGAGTGCATGGCCAAACGATTTCCTTCGGTGTCGGTGAAAATGGCCATGAAGCCATGCTCTGGTGAAATCTGTGTTTTTGGCACAAGTATTTTACCACCATTGGCCTCCACTCTATCCAATTCAATTGCCAAATTATCGGAAGGTGAAATGAGGTAGAGCAGTGTGCCTTCCATACTTGGTTTATAGAAGTCTGGAAAGTAAACCAGTGTACCCGCACAACCTTCACCCGCTGTGTTTGCAGGAAACAAAGCCATGTCAATGGGACCCATTGGCAGTCTTGTCATTTTGCAGTTGAAAACGGCTTCATAAAATTGAATAGCACGTTCCATATCGGCTGTTGCTATTTCGAACCAGCCTCCGAAGTTTTTAGTGGTCATGTTTTTATTAATTTTTGAATTATGGTGTCAATATTATTGAATGCTTTCAGAAAGCTCATTCATCGTCAGTTCTATTGCAATCTTTAAAAAAAATGAATGATAAAAACCTCTCATTTACTCATCATCTTCTGATTAAAGTCACCTGATTTATTCTTAGCAATACTCAAACTTTGCCATCCTGTTTCGTTCAGCATTTTGGCAAGAAAAACTATCTGACCAATGTGATAACTGTAATGTGCCAATTGACGATTGAGTGCTTCTAACACGGTATGATTTTCACCGCGAATGACGATTATTTTTTGAAGGTCATCCTCGTGTAAAGTGTTGAGAATATTAAGAAAACAAGACCAACCCTTTTCCCAAGCTTCGTAGATTTCTTCGCGTGTTGTTAGCAAAGTTTCAAACTCCAAATCGCGGTTGCGCCATGGTTTTTCGCCATCTTCATCATAGAAATTGGTGAAGCGCGAGAGCATGTTGCCACTTAAATGTTGAACAATTTTTGCAACACTGTTGCTCTCGTTGTTGAACACCCAAAACATGCGCTTGTCTTCTACTTGTGCCATTGCTTTTTCTGCAAGCGTTTTGTATTGTGCAAATACTTTTTGGGTGTTAGTGATGTAGTTGGTTGCGATCATTTTTTTTTAATGGACAATTGATAATTGATAACGGACAATAATGCAGTGCAATAAGAAGTATTTCAAGGCAATCATAAACAGTTCGTACACTTTGTCAGAGACCATTGTTGATGACTTAACAATGGCGGTAAGAATACGCAGAAGTTCTTGAATCATTTCGAGTTCTTTGTCCACATTCACATTCCCAACATTGCCATGTTTAATTAGTCTCAACCAATATTTTGTTTCCCTCGCTTCACGCAATGAGATGGTCATTTTGTATCTGAAATCTGCCTTCGATGATCCGTCTTGAGCCTCCTCAACATTTGCCCCAAAACTAGTGCCTGAGCGCAGCAATTGCTTAGAAATAACATACTCTCGATTGGCCTCCATCGTCTTGTATATCTCGATAATTCTGAGTGAAAGTCAAACGATTTGATAAGGATTGCATTTTCTTTTTCCATGCATGATTTGATAAATTGGGTTATTCGATTTTATGTATGTACATCGTCAATTGTCCAGTTTATTTTGGGGGTTTGTCATGGTGCTGAGTTTTAGCACTTAACTTGATTCTGAGAAATAAAATTCCACCTTGCACAAATGTGCTTGAGAAGCATGGAATCCCAGCTGTCGCATACCCTTAGTAGCAGTCTGTGCTGTTAGTTTCGCTTAGCGGCATCTCTTATAGCCTTTTCCAAATTGTCTCCATGTAACTCAAATGGTGCTAATAGACCAACATTGGCCTGCTTAATATGAAGCTGACCTTCGTTTCCTTTGTTCCCTCTATGTTGTCCTTTTGAATACGAAGGGTTTTTTGAAACCTCTCTGCTACTCATTACCCAAAGAACTATTTGGTCTCTGAATACAGCAACCCAAATAAAAACATCACAGCATTGAGGCTTCAATTGTTGAAAGTTCATTAAAAAGTTCTTAGTTGTATCACGCGACAATGCTTTCATGTAAAGAGGTTCTTCGCTATCACTGTCAACCGCTCTTGATGCTTTAACTTCGATTTTTATTCCGTCCAACCATAAGTCATAGTTGCCTGAATAATTGGTGTCAAATTTTTTATTCGGTGATTCAAGTTTAGAGCACTTTCCTTTCACATAAGTCTGAGCGAATTTCTCACCAAAGCCTCTTGGAGCAGAAATTTCAAACATCCATAGGTTTGGATTAGCGCTGATATACTCTGTTCTTATAGCAATATACTGCTGATAAGTAAGACCGCCCTTTTCCATCAAGTTGCAAATAAGATATTCATACTCGTTAAAGGGGAAGATGGACTGGTCATCATCAACCATTTGAAGCACCTCATTAAGGTCATCTGCTGAACCTGCAAAAGATTCAATTATTTTAGTTCTTAGTTCTGAAAGTTCCATTTTCTGTTTTTGTTATTTGCAAGTGGTTCAAGTATCCTGACTCGGAAAAGTCTTTGTCATTGGCAAAATATTCAGGGTGGATAGGCAGTAATTCTATATCACCGCGCAAAACTTTGTGAGTTGAAAATAGCTTTTTGAAAAGCCAGTTTAATATTTCGCTATTAAGCAAAGCGGTCAGTTGTTTCCCAGTTATACCGATATTAAGGGGAATGAGTAAATTGGCACTATTCAGTATATACTTTTGCTCGGTATCGCAGTAAAAACACAGGTCAGAAGAAATGAACTTGTAAATAAGTTTTTCTTTAGCTTGATACATTTCTATCGGTGCAACTTGTTGAAAGTTAGAAAAGTTGTCCAATATGAATGTGTTTGGCTCTTTTAGTCCAACTTTTGTAATGTCAGAACCTTTGTAAATTGGAATGTACCCCTCTCTGTTTATTCCGCTACAATATTTATCATTGTTGCCTGTCACAAGCCCCAAAGCCCAATTTGCTTTGCCTCTTAAAGTAATGTGTTTAACCGAATAAAGTCTGTCAATGACTTGTGCCTCATCTTGATTAGTCCAAAAATTAAAAATTACTTTAGGATTGTTCTTGAATGAACGCAAACTTCGGTTGAACGTGAAGTTGTCTAAACTGCATTCTATTTTCTTATCTTCATTTGGTTCTGCATTTTCAATAATAATTGCCTGTGCCTTTGTTATTAGACCTTTAAAGGCTTTGCCGTAATCAACAAATCGTAAGATTTGCTTTGCAATAACTTTCTTCCTGATATCTTCAAAGGTGGCTATATTGAAAAATGCCGCTTGAATTAAAAATCCTAAAACCCCTCCTTTTCTAAGTATTGTCAGGCTTGCTGCCATGAACAAAGCCGTAGTGTCTAAACTATTCCCGCAACCGTATAGTG
>JAYSWI010000613.1:0-3065 GCA_043718125.1 Flavobacteriales bacterium | reverse complement strand
TCTAATTATGAAGTAGGCCAGCCATTTTCTCTCCTCCGGAGAGAACGCAAGTGAGGCGCAAAATAAAACGGACTAATTCATAATTAGAAATGGTATTAGCCTTCAAATAAGTCTTCAATTCGCAAATTTTCCATCTCCACTTATCGCACATTTGAACAATAAATTTGTACTATGAAATACTTGCTTTTCCTTCTTATTGCCCTTCCATTTTTTTCTGATGCCCAAGGGCAAACAGCCACAGACTGGCAACAAATCCTTTACTCAGAAAATCCGAATGCGCACGAACTGCGTGAGGCTTATGAGGGCTATTTCAAAGCACACACGTTTGTAAAAACCATACACACCCAAGCCTACAAACGATGGATTGCCTTGAACAGAAAATACACCCAGCAAGATGGCGCAGTGAAATTGCCAACGGCCGAAGAGCGTGATTCCCTGCAACAACAGATAACACAAAAACAAAATTCGCTGCGCGGTGGTGGAGATATTTGGAACTATGCCGGCCCCGAAATACACTACAGCGAGGATGGTGAAATGGTACACGGCCACCGCCACAGCAATGTTTATTGCCATGATCGAAGCGATACCAACCCTCAGCTTCTTTTCTGCGGAACTGAAAGTGGTGGCGCTTTCAAAAGCACCGATGGCGGCCAAAACTGGCAACACGTTACCGAAGATTTGATAGCAGGCGATGTGCAGAGCATAAGCATACATCCCACCAACGAAAACCTCGTGCTGATGAGCACCGCGAACGACTTGTGGCGCACAGTAGATGGTGGCGAAACATGGAGTGTGATTGGTCAAGTTGGGTTTGTTGCTCAAAATATTCGTGCTTCGCAAATTGATTTCAACATTGATAATCCTGATATCATTTTTGCAGCGTGCAATCTTGGTTTCTTCCGCACCACCGATGGTGGCGACAACTGGACCGAAGTGCTAACGGGGCAATGCCGCACCATCGCCATCAAGCCCGATGATGCTGCCATTGTTTACACTATTCAAGAAGTGAACACACATAGCAGCAAGTTTTTTAAAAGCATTGATTATGGTACTACTTGGACAATGTATGATGTGGGTTGGTTTGCAAATGAAGACAACCAAATTCTACCCCAAGGAGGAAGACTTGCCACCACTGCCGCAGATCCCAATCGCATCTATGCATTGCTGGTCGGTTATCAAGAGGACAACGCAACCATAATTACTAACGGTTGGATAGGAACTTGGGTAAGTAATGATGCCGGACTTACTTGGGAGTTTCCGCACAATCAGATTGGAACACCTTACACAGAAACTCATCAGAACCTCATGAACTTTCAGGCAGATGATGGCGACTACACACAAATCAATTACAACACCACCATGATTGCCTCGCAGTTGGATGCAGACAAAGTGCTGATTGGCGGATTAAATTTGTGGAAGAGCACAGATGGATGCGCTAGCTACGAAGGTGTGGGCGGCTATATAGGAGGTATCGATTATTTCCATGTGGACCAGCAGGAATATCGCATATACAAAACCAGCGAAACCACCGAAGAGATTTGGTACAGCAACGATGGTGGCATCGGTTTCAGCGATGATTTTATGCAAACACATTCCAATTTGAATTTTGGAATTGAAGCAGTAAATCTTTGGGGTTATGATCAAGGTTGGAATGAGGACATGATGGTGGGCGGACGCTATCACAATGGCAATATGGCCTATCACGAACTTTATCCCGCAGGCCAATTTCAGCAACTTGGCGGAGGCGAAGCAGCCACCGGCTATGTTAACTACAACGATGAGAATGAGGCTTTCTTCAGCGACATAGGTGGTGAAATAATTTCCAATTCACTAGATGAACCTACAGTTGGCTTTAGCACTTCACTTTATCCTAACGAGAGTTATTGGAACAACAATAGCTCGCGCATACTCTTCGATAATGAATATTTTAATGTGGCGTGGTTGGGCAATGAGAACAAACTTTATCGCTCCACAAATGGCGGCAGTTCGTTCAATGAGTTCCATGCATTCGGCACCAATACCGCCAACCAAGTGCTTTGGATAGAGCAGAGTTATGCCAATCACAACTATATGTATTTGCATTATGTGACAGGCAACACCAGCCACATACAGCACACCACAGATGGCGGTGAAACTTGGAGTGAAATAGACATTCCACTTACGCTACGCGAAATGGTTTTTACCACAAGTGCCACCAACCCGGAAGAGCTTTGGGTGGCCTACTACTATGGTACTAATGGCAACAAAGTATATCACACCATCAACGCAGGCCAAGACTGGGAGAACATTACCACCACAGCTTTGAATGGCGAAGAGCCTTGGGCCATCGCACATCAGTATGGCACAGATGGCGGTGTTTATCTTGCTGTAAAAAATGGATTGGTGTTTTATCGTAACAATACGATGAATGATTGGGAAAGCTATAGCACAGGTTTGCCCGCAAGCACAGAACCACTTCGTATAGTGCCTTTCTACAAAGGAGAAAAAATAAGACTTGCAACTTGGAACCTTGGAGTGTGGGAAGCCAACTTCTTTGAACCTTCTGCGCTGATAGCGGACTTCGCGGCAGAACTAGACACCTACTTCTGTCCAGGCGATTCAGTGCATTTTGTAGACCACAGTGTAGCTGGAAATGAAGCAACTTACGCATGGATTTTCCCAGGTGCATCACCATCCACAAGCACTGAAAAAAATCCGACTGTGGCATACAACGATGATGGAACGTATGATGTAACACTCACAGTTACACAAGACGGAATAAGTGAAAGCGTTACCAAAACTTCTTACATCACCAACTCAGTAGGCGGTGCAATGCCCTTGGTAGAAGGCTTTGAAAGTGGGGGATTTCCCGATGAATGGAAGGCAGCGCACAGCAGCGGAGGCAATGGTTATTGGACAGCAAACGATGACGCTGGTGGATTTGGCACAAGCACTTTCAGTATGCGTTTTGATAATTATTATTATGATGCAGAAGGCAACTATGATGAGCAATGGACGAACAAACTCGCAGTAACAAATGGCAGTGAAATTCTCATCAAATGGGATGTTGCTTATGCACGCTACAA
>JAYSWI010000612.1:0-3074 GCA_043718125.1 Flavobacteriales bacterium | reverse complement strand
TTGATTTTTTTTCTTGATAAGAAAATTTATTTCTGCACCACTAGGGTTTGTGTTTCTTTCCTATTGCTTTGTGTTAGCACCACTTTGTAAGTGCCATTGGACAGCTCTTGCACCAGTGTAATTCTGTTGCCGCCCACTGCGTTTTCATTTGTTATGTTTTGAGAGAGCAACAATCGCCCGGTCATGTCTAGTATTTCCACAGTAGTTATTTCTTTCTTGAAATCGATGGCATTCTTAAACTGAACATGAATCAAATTGTCGCGCAAGGGGTTGGGGAAAACCTCCCAAGTGTTGGTGGTTTCAACTCCGCCTTTGGTGGCTTGTGTGTAAGATTGTGTGGTTTGTCCGTTGCTGTTGTTGTGAGTACATGTGCCATCGTTAAATGTGGCAGTAGCGCTGTAGTTGGCAGCAGAGGCATCGGTGCAGCCAAATATTTGGGCATTGGCGGTGGAGAAAGTAAGGCCCTTTTTTAGCCATGCTTGCTGCGGGCCTGTCCAGCCTTGCAGGTTCAAAGTGCCTGTAACTATACCTGTGGTGGTGAATTGGCCAATGAACACAAGGCCACTTGCTTCTGCATTGCACTTTGCATCGGTGGGCAGCAGAAACCAACCGCCATTGTTGGTACTGATCTGATTGCCATCGCCAAAAGCAGCGAAGTCCACTCCAATGTCCGACATGTTATTATCGGTACCATTGCGGTAGCCAAGGGTGATGTAAGAATCGTACATCAAAGCGGAGCTTATTTGCAATGTGGCATCGTTCAAGTTGAGTGCGCTATGGCCGCCATAAGGGTGCTGATAAAATGGTGCTGTGCTTTCTATGTGCAAAGGATTTTGTGCATCGCCAAAAACTATGTGTAAGCTGTGCGCAGCGTCTGGCATTTGGGCAAATAAGCGATAAGTGCTGCCGGGCACAGTGTTCTGATTGGGCACTTGCTGCACTATAAGTTGCGCATCGGTGGCGTTGGCAAAACTCATTATTGCTAATGCGCTGAGCAGGAGAAAAGTGTTTTTCATTTTTTTCATTTGTATTAAATTTTCTATTTTCTTCTTCAATTGTATTTCACTTGTTGGCAATAAAAGCAAATACGAATTGTATTTTTTGAACATTAGTAAATGCCTCTAATAAATTCACTCCATTCAATTATTGTTTGAAAAATTCACAGGTAGTCGTTCCAATTTTGTTGGTGGCAATTGCCCAATAATTTCCTACACTCAAGTCTGCAATATCAATGCTTTGTTTTGTGACTAAAATCTCAATTTCTTTAACCAATACACCATTGAAATTATAGATTTGAAGTATGCTTCCAACAAGGCTTGTGGAAACTTCCATATTCAAAACATCACTCACAGGATTTGGAAACACTTTCAGGTCTTGCCCAATTGTGGCTGCTTGCTCTTGCACATTGATAAAGTCCATATTGCGAAATTCAAGTATTTTATTGGAACCTGCACCTGGATAGCTTGCACCATTGGTAGCCACATAGACTGCTCCTGTGTATGGATTGTGACATATATCTCTAAATCTTTGGTTGAGTGTGGTGAAATATTGTGTTTCGGAATCCACCGCCAATCCATCTGAACTTAGGTGCAAAACACTCACTCTATCATTGGTGCCACCTGTTCCACTTAGGCCGCCCATCACACCCATAATAACGCTATTGCTCCATTCAGGTATAGCAGGATGATTGTAATATTCAATTCCATTTACTGCCACACAAGGCGACCATTCTTTCAGTGGTTCTTTTACATTGTTCGCATTGCAATAGGTTGTTTCAGACCCCGTGTTGCAAGCACCCTCCACTGTTGGCCAACCATAATTTCTGTTTTGCTCGATGATGTTGAACTCATCGCTATTGCTTTGGCCATGTTCGCTGCTATAAACAATTCCATTTTGGCCAACACACATTCCCTGTGGGTTTCGGTGTCCGAAGGAATAAACATAAGTACTATTCGCAGGGTTATCTGTTGGAATAGTTCCATCCAAATTAATTCGCAATATTTTTCCGTTAAGTGATGTCATGTTTTGGCTCAGTGTTCCTCCAGAACCTTTATCACCTGTTGACATCAAAATTTTATTGTCGGCAGAAACAACAAGACGTGAGCCATTGTGAATACCGGCACCAGGAATTGCATTGATGAGTGTAACTTCATTTACCAAATTTGTTCCATCCCAATCGAAAGTTACAAGCCGCTCCAATGTGCTATTTCCACTGTCGTAATTATAGACAACGAAAACTTTTGGTGTATTTAAAAAATCGGGATGAAGGCACATGCCCAACATGCCTGGTTCACCACTGCCATCATCGGTTATTATCGAAGTAATATCAAGCACCGTTGTGTAGTTGCCTGTATGTGGATCCACATGCAGTACTTTTCCATTGCGCAGTGTACACCAGATATAATCATCAGGCCCCCAGAGTATTTCCCAAGGGCGATATAAGCCTGTGACAAGATCGCTTTGAGTGAGGACAGTGCCACCCTCTAAGGTGTATGTCTGTGCGGGTGTTTTGATTGGAGAAATGCAAGCCATACAAAACATGATCATTGCTACGGAAACAAGTTTATTCATTCTAGTTGTAAAAATATTATTGGCGATAAAAGTAATGTGATCAGTGCACCTTACAACAAGGATTTGCTGCGTTTGGATCACCACGCTGTCTCTCACCAAAAGTCAAAACATACTGCCCACTGGCAAGCCCCGTGGTGTGTATCATTTACTCGGGCTTTGCGGCCTCATCCGGCCTTTGGCCACCTTCTCCGGTGGAGAAGGGGAAAAGTGCGTTGCACTTTTTTAGGTCGCAAGCCGCAGCAGTTGTGTTCAATGCATTGTGTACGAAAGCCAAACTGAGCAGTAAAACCAAACGTATTGTTTTGTGTGTTCTCATTTTGAAAATTCAATTTTAATTCGAAGCATTGCAAACTTCAAACAATCAAAGCTCGCGCTTTTCTCCCGTTGGGAAGGGGTCAGGGATGGGAAACAACAATTTTCTCACTCTGCAAAACAACACCGTCACTCACCAAACTCAAAACATACTGCCCGCTTGCAAGCCCCGTGGTATCGACTATGTAAGT
>JAYSWI010000611.1:0-9286 GCA_043718125.1 Flavobacteriales bacterium | reverse complement strand
AATGGAAAGGATTGTAGGGCATTAGGAGTGCAGGATAATAGTGTTGATGCCGTCATATTTGAAATAGAAAAGTACTAGCCCACAAAGGAGTAAAACAGATGTTGTTAAGTTGGTTTTGTTGAATGCGTGCAAATGGAAATTCCGTGCATTCCGCGCCTCCGTGGCAAACGAATTGGTTAAAGAAAATGAAATAAACTTTGCGTCTTTGCGAGAGAAAAACCGGGTCATCATTGATCTTGTTTGCTGCATTGTTCACTCCATTGCGCTTAAGGTTTCAAAATCGCAAAAAAAAACTTTGAGCCACTATTTCATTTGCCGTTCTTTGCGTGGCTTTTTTAAAGTTGGTTCATTCCAACTAAACGTATTGCCTTTTCAAAATCAAATTCAAATTCCAATTTTCATAATGAAACACTTATTTATTTTATGTGCAATGTTTTTATTGTGCAGCAGCGTAGCTTTTGCACAACCTGCCAACGACATTTGTGCCAATGCAATTACACTTCCTATTAGCACTGCATGGACAGCTTCCACCAATGTGGGCACTGTAGTCCAAGGTACCAACCCAAGTTGTGGCGGAAGTGCCATGAAAGATGTTTGGTACTCATTCGTCTATACCGGTGGCACCGTTACCATTGAGACGCAGTTGGGCACCAATACCGACACGCGCCTTGCCGTATATAGTGCTTGTGGCGGTGCGCAGTTGGGCTGCAATGACGACATCAGTGGTTCTTATGCCTCGCGCATCATTCTCACTTGCCCTCAAATGGTGGTTGGTAATACCTATAAAATTCAAGCTGGTGGCTATAACCAAGTAGTGGGGACTTTTAACATTCGCGTTATCGCAAGTGGTGTTTCGGGTTGCACTGATCCACAAGCATTGAACTATTTGCCATGTGCAGCTATCAATAACGGGACGTGTACTTACAATGTATTAAATGCTACATTCACTTATGCTTCTGCCGGAACCAACTGCCTCAACATTCAATACACAAGCACAAGCACAGGAAATATTACAGGTTATTCATGGAGCTTTCCGGGTGGAATGCCTTCATCTAGCGCACTGCAAAATCCTACAGTTACTTACCCATCAGCAGGGGTTTATTCTGCCACACTTACCGCGGTGGATGCCACACCAAACTCCAGCACTTTGACCAACAATGCAATAAATGTTGTAGCTGGAGATATAGTAACAATTGACATTACACCCGATGCCAATCCTGCCCAAACTTCATGGAAGTTATTCGATTCGAATAATGTGATCATCTTGCAAGGCACTTCTAACGATGCGTCAATTTGCATACCTGGCACTTGTCATCGCTTCGAGATATACGACTCAGCCAACAATGGTTTGAACGGTGCAGGCAATTACAAAATTTATGTCAACGGAATACTTGTGGCCAACGGTCAAACATTTGGCAGCACAGATATACGACCCATCAATTGCACCGATGGCATAAGTTGCGATCAACCCATCTATGCCGTTTTTGGTAATAATGCTGTTCCATTCGACAATACTTGGTTTGCATTTACCCCACAATATAGTGGTCAATATAAAATATCCACCTGCGGACTAGCTTCTTGCGATACAAAAATTTGGGTATATGACTATTGCACAATGGCCAATTTTGACAATAGCAACGCAGCGACACTTACATACAATGATGACCTGTGTGGTGTTCAAGCCGAATCAAATATATTTTTAGCAGGTGGCATTACTTACTATGTGCGAGTAGGTAGCACCGGTGCTTGTGCGGGCCAATCTTACCAGTGCTTATTTCAATTTGTTGGAACAGTTGCAGGCTGTATGGATGAACTGGCTTGTAACTTTAATCCACTTGCCGGAACTGCAGGCCCTTGCTATTACAATGGCGACCCAAACTGTGTGGGTCTTGGCCCCGACCTTGCCGTTAGTTTACCCGATATGTTTAGTTCGCTTACGTCAACTACCATCAATTCTACCAATGGTTGTTTGGTGAACGAAGGCTGCCTGCAAGGAACAGGTTTACGCCAAATATTAAGATTCACTACTCGCATCAACAACATTGGTAATCAAGACTATTTCATTGGTGTGCCTAATGCGAACAACCCACAATTTGAATATGATGCCTGCCATAATCACTATCACTATGAGGGTTATGCTGAATACTTACTCTATGATGGATTGGGAAATCCGATGCCACAAATAGGATTTAAAAATGGATTTTGTGTGTTGGACTTGTCGTGTCCAGCGGGAATAACAGCTCAATATGGTTGTGGCAATATGGGTATTACTGCCGGATGTGCAGATTATTATTCCTCTAGTTTAGATTGTCAATGGGTGGACATTACAGATGTTCCTGCTGGCTCTTATTACTTGGCGGTGCGCACCAATTGGGACCACAGTCCTGATGCCAACGGCCATTACGAATTGCGCTACGACAATAACATTGCATACGTATGTATCTCTTTTGGAAGAGATGGCAGCAATAACATCATCAATTTCACAAAGAGCATTACTAATTGTACCGCAATAAATGACTGTGTTGGCACTCCTTTCGGTAACGAATATCCCGACTGTCAAAATAATTGCCCGGGTATTGTTATTACAGGTGATGTAAATAATGATGGTTACTTTACAAGTGCTGATGAACATGCTTATGCTGAGGCAGCAGTAAACGGGGGCATTGCTGTTTCACCTTGTACCGATTTGAATAATGATGGAGCAATAACTGTGGCTGATGCTGCTTATGCCGCCAATTGTATTCACACACAACAAGACCTTGGCGTTCCACCGCTGCTTTATACAGCTTGTAATTACGACAATGAGTTTTTGAATCAATCAGAAAGTGCCACATTGGGTTTGACCAACTTGAATACAACACTTGGATATGTGGATGTATATATAACCAATGCCCAAAACGAAATCAAGGCACTACAATTTGAAATGTCAGGTGTAGTTATTTCCAGTGTAGTAAATTTATTGCCAACCAGCACTTGGAATGCGCATTTACATAAAGAGAATGGTGGAAATGCGGTTTGTGCTGTTTCCGAGGGCAACACCGAAATACCTATCAATGTGGGCCAAACACCTATTATCCGTGTTTATTATTCCTCACTCACATCCAACTCTATTTGTATCAGCAACATTGTAGATATTTTAAATGATTTGCACCACAATATATTGGCCAATTATGGCAATTGTCAATCCGTACTCCCAGCAATGGTTGCGGATTTTTCTGCTTTCCCACAGGCACAAATTTGCTCAGGACAATCAATCGATTTCATTGATGCGACTACCGAAGTTCCAACGCAATGGTTATGGTCATTTCCAGGTGGTACACCGGCAACATCCACAGTTCAAAATCCTTCGATAGATTATTTGACACAGGGCACATATTCTGTGACACTTACTGCAAGTAATATGGATGGGTCGGACACAGAAACTAAGACAAATTATATAACAGTAGGAAACTCTGTAACTTGGTATCAGGACATTGACGGAGACGGTTTTGGAACGTCCGCACAAACTGCTTTTTTATGTACTCAACCTTCTGGATATGCTGCTGCGAATGGCGATTGCAATGACAACAACTTATCCATCCATCCCAATGCTTTGGAAATTTGCAACAACATAGATGACGATTGCGATGGCCTTATTGATGAAGGATTTGACAACGATAACGATAGTTATACCACATGCGAAGGCGATTGCAATGACAACAATGCACTCAGTTATCCGGGCGCATTCGAACTATGCAATGGTGCGGATGAAGACTGCGATGGCCTAGTTGACGAAGGCTATGATGTGGACAACGACACCTACACTATTTGTGAAGGAGATTGCAACGATAGCAATGCAGCAATAAATCCGGGCGCAACAGAAATCTGCAATAACATAGATGATGATTGTGATGGCAGCGTGGACGAAGGTTTTGATATAGACAACGACACCTACACCACCTGCGAAGGTGATTGTAACGACAACAACGCAGCAATAAACCCGGGCGCAACAGAGATATGCAATAACATAGACGATGATTGCGATGGCAATGTGGACGAAGGTTTTGATCAAGATAATGATGGCTCAACTACGTGCGAAGGAGATTGCAACGACAACAACGCAGCTATCAATCCTGATGCAGTTGAAATATGCAACAACATAGATGATGATTGCGATGGCAGCATTGACGAAGGCTTTGATATTGACAACGACACCTACACTATTTGCGAAGGAGATTGCAACGACAACAACGCAGCAATAAATCCTGGAACAACAGAAATATGCGGCAACGGTATAGACGACAACTGTGCAAACGGCATTGATGAAGGCTGTTGTACAATGACTGCCACAGCCAATGCTACCAACAGCTATTGCAGCACAAGCACTGATGGAAGCGTGACTTCGACTGTAACAGGCGGCACTCCACCATTCTCCTATTTATGGAGTAATGGAGCAAACACACCAAATCTTTCAAATGTTGGTGTTGGAACATATACTTTAATAGTAACTGACAACAACGGATGCACGGCCAATGCCAACGCAACAGTGCTCAGCAATGGCGGTAGTTTGCCGGCAACGCCAACGGCCATAGATGGCCCGCTAGGTATTTGCAAAGGCCAATCAGGAATTGTATTTAGCGTAAATGCGATAGTTGGAGCAGCTTCTTATATATGGACTTTGCCATCAGGAGCAACAGGTGCATCAACTACCAATTCCATTAGTTTGAATTTTTCTAATTCATACAGCACAGGAAATATTTGTGTGAGAGGTGTAAACCCATGCGGAGAGGGCGCGCAATACTGCCGTTCGATAGTTGTGTATTCAGTTGTGCCTGCTACACCCATTGCAATATTTGGGGGTAATACTGGTGCTTGTCCCAATAGTTCGGTTACATACAGTGTTGCTAACGTTGCCAATGCCTCTTCCTACTTGTGGGTGGCGCCAACCAATGCCACTGTTAGCGCAGGGCAAGGCACCACATCGGCCACCATTACTTATGGAGCTGCCTTTGGTACAAGCGGAACACTGTCAGTAAGAGCAGTGAATTGCAAAGGCAACAGTGGCCTAAGAACACTTATAGTATATGGCAATCCCGGAACACCAGGCGCAATCACAGGTCCAATAACAGCAGTGTGTGGCGGTTCTACACAGAACTATAGTGTAATAGCCGTGAATGGTGCCACCAGCTATGATTGGACAGTGCCAGCAGGCACTGTAATTAACAGTGGTCAGGGTACAACTGGTATCAACGTCACCTTTCCTGCAGTTTATGCAACAGGTGCTGTGAGTGTAACAGCATCTAGCATTTGTGGCACCAGTTTGCCAAGAACTATAACTGTTGCAGCTTTGCTTGGCCTTCCAAACATCAACTCAGGGCAAACAAGCAACCTTTGCGGGGGTGGCACATTTACATATACTATTGTTGCTATGGCAGGTGCCACTGGATACAATTGGACTTTGCCCGCAGGTTGCAGTTTTGTTTCCAATACCGGTACCAGCATCACTATCACCATACCTCCTGCATTTGTGTCAGGATATTTGTGTGTGACGGCCACCAATACTTGTGGCATTGGCCCCGCACGTTGTTTGCTATTGTCCGCAGTACCTGCCACTCCTGCATCTATCACGGGCAGTGCCAGCGTATGTCCTGGGGCAGCAGGTTTGGTGTATAGCACTGCACAAGTTTCTACTTACACCTACACTTGGATAGTGCCCACTACTTGCACCATCGTTAGTGGCCAAGGCACCAACACCATTAATGTAAATTGGGGTGCAGTTGCAGGCTTTATTTATGTGAAGGCAAATAATACTTGTGGCTCTTCGGCCTATAGATCAAAGTCGATTGCTCTTGCGGTGTGTGCTCAAGCACCCGGAAACAATAGTGGAATAATGATGAATTTGGATGAGACCTTTGGTATAGATATTTATCCAAACCCGAATAATGGAAGTGAAGTAAATATGAATATAAACGCAGATAGCGAGGGTCAATTGGCATTCAAAATTACTGATGTACTTGGAAAGGCAGTTTATTCTAATACCTATTTCATCAATCAATATTCGATGCAAACACAAATAATGTTTGAGCATCCGCTTCCTTCAGGCTTGTATTTGATTGAAGCAGTATTTGACAACAAGCGTGTCATAGAGCGATTTGTAGTTGAGAAATAAACTTCGTGTTTTATTGAATTTAAAAGGTCGTCCAAATGGGCGACTTTTTTTTGGGTGACAACTAAAATATTGATTTCATTTGCGCCTTCAAATTTTAACAAACCAAATAAAAAAACAATTATGCTTAAAGAATTTAAAGCGTTTATCATGCGCGGAAATGTCCTTGATTTGGCCATTGGGGTAATCATCGCGGGTGCCTTTGGGGCCATTATCAACTCGTTGGTGGCAGATATTATCACACCTGTATTGTTGCAACCAGCTTTGGAAGCGGCTGGAGCGGCAAGTCTTGAAGAGTGGAAGCCGGGCGGTATGTTGTTGGGTAAATTTTTAGCATCTGTCATCTCATTTCTTGTTATTGCTTTTGTACTTTTTATGATAATAAAAGGTATGAATGCAGCATCAAAGAAAAAGGAAGAAGCCCCTGCTGCTCCAGCTCCACCGCCAGCTCAGGAAGTGCTTTTGAAAGAGATTCGCGACTTGTTGAAGAAATAATTTCAGTAGCAATAGTATTTTCAACATTTCAAATTCAAAGAAGCCGCTCATACTGCACAGTATGGACGGCTTTTTTCTTTTCCATAAACGGCAAGAGTATGGTGTCTTGGTACTGATACTTTTGGCACTCAACAAAAGCATTTACATGAAGAAAATTCAAATCACACTATTATTAGTCGCATCATTCATCGCACTTTTTTCACAAGAAAAAAATGTGCTGGATCATTTTAAGAATATGAACATGCGCAGCATCGGTCCTGCGGTCACAAGTGGTCGTGTCACAGCCATTGATGTGGAAGAAGGAAATGAAAATACTATATATGCTGGAACAGCAAGTGGCGGGCTTTGGAAGAGCGACAACGGTGGTGTGGAATGGGTTCCAATTTTTGATAAAGAAGAAGTACAAGGTATCGGATCGGTTTGTATCGATCCGTCTAATCCCGATGTGGTGTGGGCTGGAACGGGCGAAGGCAATCCACGCAATTCGCAAACAAGTGGTAATGGTATTTATAGAAGCCCAGATGCTGGCCGCAGTTGGAAAATGATGGGTTTGCAGAACACCCGTACCATTCATAGACTTGTGGTACACCCCAGTGAAAGCAACATAGTTTATGCTGGTGTTTTTGGAAGTGCGTGGGGGCCAACTAAAGAAAGAGGAGTGTACAAAACCATAAATAATGGCGAGAGTTGGGAAAAAATATTGTTTGTAAATGACACCACTGGTTGTGCTGATTTGGTGTTGGATCCTCAAAATCCAAATAAAGTATTTGCAGCTATGTATCATTATGGACGAAAACCCTGGTACTTCACTTCGGGCGGAAAGGGAAGTGGCTTACACCTCACACTTGATGGCGGCAAAAAATGGACACAACTTTCAGATAAAAATGGTTTGCCCGAAGGTGAATTGGGAAGAATTGGTTTGGCTATTTCGCCCTCCAATCCGAAAATTGTTTATGCCATGATTGAAGCAAAAAAGACAGGATTGTATAAGTCAACTGATGGCGGGTTTAATTGGAATTTGGTAACAACAGATCACATTGATGATCGACCATTTTACTATAACGAATTTTATGTAGATCCAAAAAATGAGAACCATTTAATTTATTTGCACAGCACCGTAAGTGAGTCCATCGATGGAGGAAAAACTTGGACCACTTTGCTCCCATATTATGGTGTGCATCCGGATCATCATGCCCTTTGGTGGAGCAAAACAAATACAGATTTGATGATTGAAGGCAATGATGGCGGACTCAATATATCGCGCGATGGTGGTCGCAGTTGGACCTTTGCAAGCAATTTGCCATTAGGTCAATTCTATCACATTAATTACGACATGGATGTGCCTTATCACGTATATGGTGGTATGCAAGACAATGGCTCTTGGAAAGGCCCCGGATATGTGTGGCATGGCGGTGGTATTCGCGATGAGGATTGGCAAGAAGTGCTGTTTGGTGATGGCTTTGATGTTGTTCCATATAAGAAGGACTCACGTTTTGTTTTTGCTATGTCGCAAGGGGGAGAGGTGTATAAAGTGGATTGCGAAACAGGCGAGTCGCAATACATCAAACCCGTGCATCCGGAAGCTAAACAACTGCGATATCATTGGAACGCAGGCATTGCTCAAGATCCGTTTTCTGATTGTGGTGTTTATTATGGTTCGCAATTTTTACATCATTCAAACGACTGTGGTCAGTCGTGGAAAATAATTTCGCCCGACCTCACCACCAACGATTCGCTCAAACAAAAGCAAGCCACTACAGGCGGACTTACCATTGACAATACCTCGGCAGAAATGCACTGCACCATTCTTTGTATTGCTCCAAGCACTTTGGACAAGAATGTGATTTGGGTCGGCACCGATGATGGCAATATTCAACTCACATTGGATGGCGGCACCAGTTGGAAAAATTGTTCTTCGTTGATTGCTAATTTTCCAAAAGGCGCATGGATTCCTCAGATAGTAGCTGGCACACACAAAGCCAGTGAGGCATTTGTGGTGGTCAATAATTATCGCCAAAATGATTGGAAGCCATTTCTTTTTTACACCAATGATTATGGAAAAACTTGGAAAAACTTAGTGGACGATAAGCGAGTGAGTGGACATTGTTTAAGTGTTGTTCAAGATTTGGTGGAGCCAAAATTGATTTTTCTTGGGACTGAAAATGGACTTTACGTATCCTTTGATTTTGGATATACATGGAATAAATGGATGAACGATTATCCAAGTGTTGCGACACAGGATTTAAAAATTCATCCTCGCGAAAATGATTTGATAATTGGAACATTTGGACGTGCTGCTTGGATATTGGACGACATTACTCCGCTGCGCAAATACGTGAAGGATGGGAAATCAATGCTGGACAAAAAACTAGTGGCCTTGCATACCCCCGATGCGTACCAAGCCAACTACATACAAGCAAAAGGCCAACGCTTCCCCGCAGATGCGCACTATGCAGGCGACAACAAAACCTCTGCCGCAGTGCTAAGTTATTATTTCAAAATGGATGAGGAGACAAAAGATGGAATCAAAAAAGAAAATGAACCAAAGAAGAAAGAAAAGTCTGCTAAGAAAAATGAGGGAAACAATAAATCCAAGAATGTGGATACAATTAAACCAGCAAATCAAAATATAAATAGAGCGGCAAA
>JAYSWI010000062.1:0-7892 GCA_043718125.1 Flavobacteriales bacterium | reverse complement strand
GTTGAGCAAACATAATGTTTACCCCCGCTTTGGTCGTCACCCTACATTCGCGGCCCTTTTTTTTTAGGAGAATAAACCATGGATTTCAAAGAAGAAATAGCGCGCAGAAAAACGTTTGCAATCATCAGTCATCCTGATGCCGGAAAAACTACGCTTACCGAAAAATTGCTTCTGTTTGGAGGAGCCATTCAGACCGCAGGCGCAGTGAAAAGCAACAAGATTACAAAAACTGCTGCATCCGATTTTATGGAAATAGAACGGCAAAGAGGAATTTCCGTTGCCACATCTGTGATGGTGTTTGAATACAACGGCATGCAGGTAAACTTGCTCGACACGCCCGGCCACAAGGACTTTGCGGAGGATACATACAGGACACTTACGGCAGTGGACAGTGTGATACTTGTGATTGACAGTGTGAAAGGTGTGGAGGCGCAAACCGAAAGATTGATGGAAGTGTGTAGAATGAGAGACACACCGGTAATTGTTTTCATCAACAAAATGGACCTTGAAGGGCAAGAACCCGATATGCTTCTTGATGAGCTGGAAGAAAAATTGAACATCAAAGTTCATCCATTGTCTTGGCCCATTTCCAAAGGATATTCTTTCAAAGGCGTGTACAAACTGTACGACAAAACGCTGAATCTTTTTGAATCGCTGAAGACCAAAGTGAATGATGAAATTGTATCCATCAATGATTTGAATGATCCACTTTTGGATCAGTTGGTAGGAGAATATGCAGCGCAACTGCGTGAGGATGTAGAGCTTATTGAGAGCGTTTATGATCCATTTGATAAGCAGAAATATTTAAGTGGAAAACTTGCTCCGGTTTTCTTCGGAAGTGCCATGAATAATTTTGGTGTGAAGGAATTGTTGGATAAATTTTTAGAGCTTGCACCAACACCGCAGCACCGTGAGTCCAGCCTTCGAATGGTGGAACCTAATGAAGCGAAATTTTCTGGATTTGTGTTTAAGATTCACGCCAACATCGATCCGCGACATCGGGATCGAATTGCTTTTTTGCGTGTGTGCAGCGGCACTTTCGAGCGCAATAAATTCTATCATCATGTGCGCCTTGATAAGGACTATAAATATCCGAACCCTGTCACGTTTATGGCCAGTGCAAAGAGCACCATTGATGAGGCTTTTGCGGGTGATGTGATTGGACTTTATGACACCGGCAATTTCAAAATAGGCGACACCCTTACTGAGGGTGAAGTAATGATGTACAAAGGAATTCCAAGTTTTTCTCCGGAAATATTTAAGGAACTTTTGAATCGTGATCCAATGAAAACGAAGCAGCTTGAAAAAGGCATTCGTCAATTGACCGAGGAGGGCGTTGCGCAATTGTTTGTGCAAGAACCCGGCACGCGAAGGATAGTGGGCACCGTGGGCGAGTTGCAATTTGAAGTGATCAAATACAGACTGGAACACGAGTATGGAGCGAAGTGCGATTTTGACCCCAAGTCATACTATAAAGCGTGTTGGATTACCACTGAAAACGATTCGAAGCTCGAAGAGTTTAAGCGCATCAAAGGACAAAATATGGTGAAGGACAAAGAAGGCAACGATGTTTTTTTGGCTCCTTCCAAATTCATGTTAGAAATGGAACAGCGCAATTATTCGGAGCTGGAGTTCCACTTTACAAGTGAGTTTAAGGTGGCGATGTCCTAATCACATTGCCGCCCCTAATTCTTGTAATATTCTAAACAGCCCAATTAAAACTGCACAGACAATAAAAATTGTTTTATGTGTTCGATTGGGTGTATAAACTGCGCCAAGTATCGGCACAAGCACTGATGTAATGATCGAGATTGGGGTGATAACATATTTGAAATCAGAATAGATTTCATAACTTCCGCTTGCACTACAATACAAATTGAACAATACCCAAAATAAGACGATTGCAATGTCTGCTATCACAATGGTAAAGATTGCTTTGACCAATTTAGATTGTTCACCGGCAGGTTCAGGATAAAGCTCTTTTTCAAGTCCGATATTTCCATCTTCATGCTGCAGTTTATTTCCCGCTCGTCCTTTTGGATCTTCTCCATAATTGTTTGGCCCTTCGGTGCCATCGGTCAACATTAGAATAAGGTTGTAGATGGGTACCAGAATGAACCAACCGTTGTTGTCTGTGTCATGTATTCTTTTTACACCCTGAATGATGATGAATATAGTAAGCAAAAGACTGACTAATAATATCAACACCTCTATACCCTCTGTACGTGGCATCAGCAGCGCCATAGTGATTTGAATTAGAAACGCAATAAGCCAGCGCAACCAATATGTTTTTCTGCGAATTCGCCCATAGCTTGTGAGTAGATTTTCTTCCATGGGTAATAAAATTGAAGTAAAATTTAGGCAGTAACAATTTTGCTACTAACGATTGGAATTGCTTTCAACAGAATTACAGAGAACGGAAATAAAACGAACGCACTTCTCAAAACTTTCACTTTGCAGTTTTTGAAAAGTTTGTTAATCAAAGAACTGCCGTTAGATAGAAATTCCAAAAACAGACCTACGCAACAAATCAATTTCAGATGAGAAAAATTTCTATACTAATTTTATTTTTTCTTTTTGCCGGTAACAATAAATTCCGTTCTCCGATTTTGTTCGTGTTTACTTTCATCGCAGAATACGCCATCGGTGCAATCGTTTAGCAATTCTTTCTCGCCATAGCCTTTGCTGACAATAATGCTGCGAGGGACACCCTTACTGATAAGATAATCTGTGGTGGCCTTGGCGCGTTTGTACGAAAGGTCATCGTTGTATTCGAAACTTCCGCGACAATCGGTGTGACTGCGCAATTCGAATTTCAAATTTGGATTGTCACTAAACAATTTCACAAGATTGTCCAAGTAAGGAACTGCGTCTTTGCGAATGTCCCATTTGTTATAGTCCCAATGTATTTCTGGAAGATCATATTCCTTTATCTTGTCCACTCCACCGCCATTACCATTGTTACCACCACCATTGCCACCGTTGCCTGTGTTGTTGCCTGTGTCATTGTTATTATCGTTGTTTCCGGAGGTGTCGCTCACATACAATTCTTTTAGCTCTATTACTCTTGACATGTCGTCATCATCATCGCCCAAATCTTTTGTGGAGAAAGTATTACTTTCCTTAAAGTAGCCTTCAAGCTCTGTGGCCAATTGATATTCCTTGCCCTTTTCTAATTCTACTTTGAACTTGCCATCACCATCTGTGATTACCATTTGTTCGGTGCCATCAGTAAGATTTTTGACCATCACTTTGGCTCCACCAAGTGGCAACATGCTGTCCTTACCAGTTACCAAACCTTCCATGGTTACATGCGTTTCTTCGGCTGTAAAAGAATAAATGCGATCGCTGCCACTGCGATCACTGCTCAAGTATCCTCCTTTGTTATCTGCGTTCCAGATCATTCCAAAATCATCGTTGCTTGTGTTGATTGGGTAGCTGACGTGAGTTGGTGTTCCCCAAATACCATTGAGTTTCCTTATTGAATGAATATCAAGTCCACCAAGGCTACTATGGGCATCGCTGCTGAAATACAATTCATCTTCGCCCTTTATTGTTGGAAAAACTTCATCTCCTTTGGTGTTGACATCTGCACCCAAGTTTTTAGGCGTACCCCAAGAACCATCGGTCAATTTGGTTTCCCAAATATCCATTCCTCCCTTGCCTCCTGGCATGTCGCTACTGAAATAAAGTATGGTTCCATCCGGTGAAAATGCCGGGTGTGCAAACATGTATTTTGAGTCACAAAAAGGGACAACCGTAGCTTTTTCCCAATTATTGTCAGCACCTATTTTGCTCATATAAAGTTGGGTGTTGCTCACCCGTTGGTCGTTGCCCGCCAAAGCACCGCCATTCAATTGAAAACTTCTTGTAAAAATCATGTTATTGCCTGTGGAAGAAACAACAGCAACCGCGTCATGGTATTTTCCATTCACACCCACTAGTGCTGTTGGATTTGACCATTGTGCGCCTTCTTTTTTGGTGTAATACAAATCGGTAAACGCCTTGTTGGTATATGGATCTTGATCGCCTTTGGCAGCAGGGCTGGAGAATATGATGCCGCCATCATAATAAGCTGGTGAGTATGCTCCTAATGCGTTTGGAATATTGGCAGGTTCCACTATAAACATCATGGAATCTTTCTTCATTTCGTTCAGTTTCTTGCAACTCTGCAATAAGTGCTTTGCCAGTGTATTGTCACCATCGCGGCTGAGTATTCCTTCAAAAATTGATTTGGCATCTGCATAGCGGCCTGTGGCCATCATTGCTTTAGCTTGGTTCACTCGGTCTGCATCCGTATTATCGGTGGCGGTTGATGCAAGCGTATAGTTTTCATCTGCTTTCACGTTGTTGTTGGTCATCAAATAACTTTCGGCCAACATGCGCCTTGCTTGTGGATCTTCATGCTTGCTCACGCTTTTTTCAAGAAAATATATTGCGTCTTGGTAACGTAGATTGTTGTAGGCTTCCTTGCCATTTTTCATATAAAGCGAAGCACAACTGCCCAGTGTAATTGTTGCAATTGTGAGAACCACTAATGGGTGAATATGTATTCTGATTTTCATAATTCTTGTTCAGATAATAAAGTCTTGAATAAAAAATAAAAGCAAATTGATAAATTGAAAACGTTGCTTAAAAATAACGGGGTGATCTTGTTTTAAGGTCCACTTGTTTTCCAAAATCATAACCCAACATCACTTCATGTGAGTTGCTGCTGAAATTTGCAAGTTGCGAAAGGGTGTAGTCAAATGCGTAACCTATTCGAAGTTGATTGGTCACATTCCATTCTGCCATTGCTACCAATGCATCTCCGGTTCTCCAACCGGCACCGAACCAAAATTTCTTGAGGAACAAAACGTTGCAATTCAAATCCAATTCAATTGGTGCATTGCCTTGATACTTTATCAATACAGTTGGCTTTATTGCAAAATCGGGCGAGGGTTCGAATACATAACCTGCATTGAAATAGTAGTGGCTGCGGTAGTAACTGTTTAGCCCTTCGCTGTTGAAACTGATGCTCTCGTCAGCCGCTGCCAAACTTGGTGAGGACAAACCAAGAAACCAATTGCGGGTGTAATAGTAAAGTCCTGCTCCGATATGAATTGCAGACTTGCCTTTCAAGTTGCTTGCATAAACTGGATCTTGGGTGTCCCAAATAATGGCATCCGTAAGGTTGGCACTGTAGCGAGATAGTCCAAGGCGAATACCCGCACTTAAGAATCCATCGCCCAAAGAAACGCGACCTGCTGCGTTTCCTGCTACGTTAAATTCCTTTACCAAACCTATTTGGTCGTTGCTGAGATTGAGTCCAACGCCCAACTTGCCACCCATCACCGGGCCATCTAAGCACAGGGTTTGTGTGGTGGGAGCTTTGTCAAACTTGAGCCATTGACTGCGGTGCAAAATGCTGCCTTGCCAATAGGAATGTGTGCCCGCATAAGCTGGATTGAGTACCAAATTGTTGAACATGTACTGACTTATCTGCAATTCTTGTTGCGCATTGGCAACGATACTTGCGATAATGATGGATAGTAGGATACTTATTTTTTTCATAATGCTCTAATATTCTTCTTGTAATTTTTTACTTCGTTTATCGCTAGTTTTTTTATTCTCTTCTTAAGTCAACATAAGTATTGAACTCTTTGTTGCAACCAGTAAATGTTACGAAGTATGTGGCATCAGCCAATGTTTCACCACCTTTACTTTGACCATACCAGTCGTTGTCATAATTGTCTTTTTCGTAAACCAAGCTGCCCCAACGATTAAATACTTTGAATGAATTTCCTTTGCACAGATATGAGCCTGGAATATCATAAGTGTCATTGAAACCATCTCCGTTGGGAGAAAGGCCGGTGGGCAATCTTAAATCCTCTGGTTGAGTAAGTGTTATCAATGTATCAATGAAACATCCGTTTGTATCGGTAATGATTACAGGATAGTCACCCGCAGGCAGACCACAAGGATATGAAACAGTATCGGCAATAGCAGCCGGACTCCAATTATAATTGTAGCCCTGAGTACCACCAAATACATCCAAAAAGATGCAGCCATCACTTCCGTTAACCACACTGATGTTGTAGATTCCAAAAAGGGAAAGGAAAATATCCACTCCAAGCGCGGTTGGTTCTGTTATGAAAAATGATTGGTCACCTGAACAACCAACAGCATCTTCCCAATGCATAGAATAGCTGCCTGGCCCCAGGTTGGAAACATTCGGTCCTGTTCCTATTACAGCACTGTTAACATCCAACCAACTAATTACCACTGGGATTGTAGCACCAGTAATAGCGACAGAAGCTGAACCATTTCCATCGCCATGGCAGGTGATGTTGGAGGATGAAAGAACCACTCCAATCTCATCGTTGGCCAATACATTAAATGGTGATGTACTCACACACCCATTGTCATCGGTAACTGTAATGGTATAAGTGCCTACAACTAAATTTATTTGATCTTCTTGGCCTTGAATAAATCCTGCGGGGCCAGTCCAAACTAAATCAAATGGAGGAACACCTACACCGCCTGTGATGGTCACATCAATTGCTCCATTGTTCTGCCCGCATGAGGTATTGGTAATGACACCACTAATGGTGAGCAGTTCTCCAACATCCAATGTTTCGCAAGCTTCGGCAGTGCATCCGTTGCCATCTGTAACAGTCACACATACTTCACCATCTAAGTCCACAGTGATGCATGAAGTTGATTCGCCCGTTGACCAACTGTAGCCAAAGGTTCCGGTGCCACCTGCGGCTATTGCACAAACTTCAAATTCTCCGGTGCCACAGTTGTAATCCGAAACTATGGTGACAACAACAGGTGTTGGGTCTATTATTTCTGCTGAAATGGTTTGAGTACATCCCATTACATCGGTAACGGTTAAGTCATATACACCAGCGCAAAGTTCTGTTAGATCCTCGTTGCTTGATGTGAAACCATTTGGTCCTGTCCAAGCAAAAATGAAACTGCCCGCACCGCCTAAAACTGTAATGCTTATTTCTCCATCGCAAGATAAAGCGCAGGATGGTTGAGTAATTACTATGGGATCTATTACTATTGGTGAAGGTTCATTCAGCTCAAACACCAAAGTAACGGTGCAGAAATTGGCATCGGTAATAAGCACAACATAAGAACCTGCTTCAAGTCCTGTTTGATTTGGCGTGCCTTGAACAACGTCATTACCTGTCCACAAATAAGTGTATGGCGCAACGCCACCAGTGACTGTGACGGTGATGGTTCCGTCATTTTCTCCGAAGCACGATACATTGTAGTCCACATTAAATATGGACAGTTCGCCACTTGCCTCTAGAGGAAGTTCTGGTTCTGTAATTTCATAACACAAAGTATCGGCACAGCCATTGATGTCCAAAACAGAAACACAATAAACACCCGCTGTTAGGCCCGTAATGTCATCTGTATTTCCAATGACAGTGTTTAATGAATCTGTCCATTCGTAAGTGTAGGTTGTGGTGCCTCCAACAGCAGTTGCTAACAAGTGACCATTATCATCACCTTGACAAACCAGATCAAAAACCTGATCGCCAAATATTGTAAGCGACTCAATGGTCAATATCAACTCCTCTGGTTGGCCGATTGTGGCACTGACTTGATTGGTCAAACCATTTTCATCTTCAAACGACAGTGTATAAGTGCCCGCACACAAATCTGTGAGTGTAATTAAACTGCCCGAAGCAATGGTATCTGTGAGAAGTCCGTTGACTGAAAAATACAAATCGCCACCGTCAGTAGAAGTGCAAACAGCAGTTAATGATCCATCACAAGCACCAAAGCATGTGGGTGGCGTTGTTGAGCTAATAGAACAAACTGGAGGACATGTTTCTATAACAACATATTCAAAACTTGCACTACATTCATTGACATCGGTAACAGTTAGG
>JAYSWI010000610.1:0-3084 GCA_043718125.1 Flavobacteriales bacterium | reverse complement strand
GGGATTCCTGCTACATGGTAATTTGGTAATTCGTCATCTGAACATTGACCAAAGTCGCACATTGCGCGTATCGCATATATTGGTCGCGTATAATCATAATAACCTTTTGCACTCCAGCAAGCAATAGCTGCATCCATTAGTGCACCGCCCATTGTCAAATAGCATCTAACGTCCCACTCCAATTCAGGTATTATTTCGCCTACTCCATTCCATTTATTTTCTTGCAAAGGGTGTGAGTTCACATCGTTTAATAACTTGAACCAATGACCAGGTGGAGTTTCAGATGCTGGGCCATCAGCCCAATATTCTGATAGTGCTCTTGTGTAATCGCCTCTTGGAACTATCTGTTCGTTGTAAGGCAAATTGGTTGCAGGGTTTATATCGTAACCAAGACCTGGGTCGCCTCCATTAAACATATCATAAAATGCGGGGTATTCAGAAAATTGGGTTGGATATTCCAAAACATTTCCGATAGTTGCTGGCGAAATATCTTGCATCATTCCATCTTCCGTAGTATGCATGGAATGCCATACACTGTTCAAAACATAACCCCATTTGTAAATGGACTCCATGCCTGTTGGATTTTCTAAATCTAAATATGGTGGTGCTCCAGGATCTAAATACACATTCCAATCATGCCCATCTCGCTGATGCACTGTTTTTTGTGTTGGCGTCAAAGAAAATGGGTTAACATTTCCGAATTCAGGAGACAATGCGGCAGAAACACCAGTATTAGGTACACACGGCACATCAAACCCAGGGCCTGTTCCCTGGAAACAACCATTTAGATTTAGTGCTTGCCAACGGTTAGCGTCAAGGCAATTCGGATTGCCATATTCCTCAGGAGTTAATGGGCCATGCACTGGTGTGTAATATTGATTGGCATATCCTGCCCCACCGCCATTTTGATTGGCACCATCCTGCAATGCGTATAGTTGCATTTGAGCAGCAATGTAGTTGCCCAATTTTGCTGGGTCACCATCACTAAAGTCTGTTGAGGTAATGTTTGGATCATAGCCTAAGGTAGTCATCAAACCATTGATCTGGGCGGTTACAAAAGCGACTTGACCGAAGGTGTTTGGTACGGTTAAAGGTGTAGTCAAATAACGCTGCCATAGCAGTCGATACATTGCATAACTAATGGCTTCATTCTGCGCTGCCATTAGATCTTCGGGTGTGGTTATACCATTAAATGGAACTGAGAATCCACCCCAGATTGAACCAAGCAATACTGGTTCGGAATTGGGATCGAATGCCGCAAAAGCATCCCACATTACAATGGAGGCATGTGCAAGATTGCGGGCCTGCACTGTTGGGCGTGGGCGGTCTTTGCGTATGCAAGAAAGTTGCACATCGCTCCATTGGCGAGCGACAGATTGGGACCAAGAGGTGTCCACCATCGCTAATAGTCCTAACATCAAAAAAAGATGTTTGAAACTGAATAAAGTAAATTGTTTTTTCATTTTGAAATTATTAAAGATATTGATTTTTCGATTAATTTAAGTAAGGCATAACTGCTGACGTTTTTAATGGAAATTGGTTGGCCAAAATTAGTAAAAATGTGGGAGAAAGGGGGGGGGTATTTTTTTTTAAGAGTGGCTGTAATTGGCTTATTCCGAAAGCTTTACGAATAATTGTGATTCGTAAATTTTATTGGTTTCAAATTGTAAATAATAAATGCCATCAGACAGTTGCGAAACATCCATTGTGAATTGATTGCTGCATTGCAAAACCACACGACCACTACAGTCAATTACCACTAGATCAAAAGGTGCTGGTAAAGGATTTTTTATTGTAATTAAATTGGTTGCTGGATTTGGAAAAATTTGAAAATCATACAAATCATTTTGCTCATCTATTGCATCAAAAAGTATTTCTATTTCTACAAGAAAATCGCAAGCGTGTGCATCAGTGATAATGCAATAGATGGTACCTGTTGAAACTTCTTCAGCAAGGCTATCCGTATCTGAGTTGCTCCATAAATATGAATATGGTGGAGTTCCTCCATTTGGCGTTACAGAAGCCCAACCACTGCCAAGTACAAGTGAAACGTCTTCATGTTCACTAGTGGCGGTAAGCTCTGGTGGTTCGTTGATATTGAATGTGGATTGTGCGGTGCAGCCATTATTGTCTGTTAAAGTGGCTGAGTAATCATTGGCGATTAAAGCCATAGGGTCAGCACCATTCCAGTTCAATAGATAGGGGAGAGTGCCACCCGTGGGATTTGGATTAGCTGTTCCATCATTTCCTCCAAAACAATTTACATCAGTGGTTGCGATTTCGAACACCAATGAATCTGGCTGCGTGATGAAAAAATTTATCTCTGTTTCGCAGTCGTTTTCATCGAAGATAATTGCGGAATAATTATTTGGAGCCAATGCAAAAAAATCATTTCCCATCCAATCAACATCAATTAAGCCTGTGCCGCCTGTGGCTGTGATGGTTGCTGTGCCGTCATTATAGCCATAGCATGTAACTGCTGTTGTTGTTATTAGTGCTTCAATGGCGGTTGGTTCTTCTATCGTGATTTCTAAGGTCAATTCGCAACCAAGTGCATCCTCAATAATGACGTTGTAGGTATCAGCATTTAGAGAATCTGTATCGACTCCATCGGGCCATATTATTTCAAGTACATCTGTCCCGCCCGATGCGTTTATTGTTGCTGTTCCATTGTTGAATCCGTTGCATGTAACGTTTTCTAAAACTACATTGGCCGTTATTTCTTCGGGCGCGTTTAGTTCGATAGTATCTGTTGCTGTGCAATTATCATTGTTGGTGATGGTGAAATAGTAGGTGCCGGCTCCTAAGTTTTCTCTTACAAAATCTGCGGTCATGTCATTCCAAATTATTTGGTTGTTGATATCATCTGTCTCAATTGTAATAGCTGCATTGTTGAGGTACCAGCAAGTGATTGGCTGTGTTATCGAATTTTTTTGTGGTGCTGCTGCGTTTACTATTTCTATTTCAGAATTAAACGAATAGCCATCGATATTGGTGACTTGCACTGTATAAATGCCTGGTGTTTCGATTTGGATGGTTTGTGATTCTGCGTTGTTGCTCCACAAGTATGTTTCCCAATCGCCT
>JAYSWI010000609.1:0-9312 GCA_043718125.1 Flavobacteriales bacterium | reverse complement strand
ATACAACCTATTCGATGCAATAAAACACAAATCAACCGATGATGAAGTACAAGCTATTTGCCCAATTCTGTAATTCCGTTCAATACGATTCGTATGTCATTCAAAATTTTATAGTCCTTGGCATAAAGCACATTCAACTTCAGAATATTGTCTGCATGGAGCGAAGTATTCCTAACCATACTTGATGGATTCAATACGCCTTTTTTCAAACGAGGTATTGCGGAGGACTGCATATTATTTGCAGAATATCCTACCCAAGTTTTTTTTCCGATAAGTACGTGAAATAAATTTTTAGCGAAGCCAATTTTATTTTTCTCCAAAATAAAAAACAATGGAAAAAGTAAAATAAAAAGCAGTGAAACACAAAAGTCGAACAGCCGCTTCAGGCGTTTGTTTTTTTGAAGCGACACAGAATTTACATCCATCATTAGTGCATCGCCAGAAGTTTCAATGCTACCTGATCCAATGATATAAAGGCTTTCAGGAGGTGCTATCTTGAATTCTACATTCTTTTCATCCATGTTGCTCATGGCACTTATGATGTCTGCGCTGCTAATATCACGAGCACAAAACACCACCTGTTCTATGTTGTGCACACGCACTACTTCATCCAGCTGCAATTTTTTTTGCTCTGTCAAATAGGTGCTTGGTGAAATATGAACCACCTCTGGATTTGAAGTGGTGAGAATGTTTTTTACACGAATCAATTCATCCATTTCACCAACCACCGCAATGCGCTTGATGCTGTTTTTTTTAAGACCCGTTTTGCCGGTGGTGATTAAGTTAGAAACAACCCTACTTGTGAAAAAAACAGCACCTGCAATGCCGGCCCCAATCAATATTAAAGCTCTTGAAAACCGCAGCGACTCCGGTAGCAAAGCGTAAGCAACCAAGATGATCATGAGACCAATGAACAATGGTTTTAATATCCGTTGTGGTTTCAATGGTTTATCATAACCACCAGAGAGCCAAACTGCCAATATCCAAAGTAGCACACAAGCACTGAACCCTACATTTAACATAGAATCATCATAGATTTTATGCTGTGTGCTGGCATATATATTTTTTGAAATCCACAAACCAAAGAAGGTGGTGCCACCATCTACTATTGGAAGAAACGTACGCTGAACAAAGCGCCCAGTAATGGCCACTGCTGCTCGCAACCAAATTGCTACATTGATAAAAATGGAAAACAGCTTTGCATTCTTCTCGGAAAAATGTTTCTGAGCGAAAATGACCATCGCATTGTAAAAAACAAATACGTAATTCAGACTACCTTTTTTTGTGCTTTCACCTTTGTAGTGAATAATGCTGGTGTGGGGATAATAATAATTTTTCCAACCACCCTGCACAATGCGCCACGAAAGGTCTATATCCTCGCCATACATAAAAAATGCCTCGTCCAGAAAACCTACTTTTTCCAATGCAAGTTTGCGCATCAACATAAATGCACCGCTGAGTATTTCTATCTCATGCACCTCATCATTGCTGAGATGGCCCATGTAATAACGATTAAATTTTTTTGATTTGGAAAAAATAGAATTGATTCCGAAAATTTTGTAAAAAGCAGTTTCAGGGGTTGGCAAACCACGTTTGCTTTCGGGCAGATAATTGCCATGTCCATCCACCATTTTTACACCCAATCCGCCTGCATCAGAATGCGAATTCATAAAACCGATTACCTGCAAAAAAGTATCCTCTTGAACAACAGTATCGGGATTAAGCAAAAGGATATACTCGCCTTTGGCAATGCGCATTGCTTGATTATTTGCTTTGGAAAATCCCGGATTGTCTTGGTTGGCGATTAGCTGAACCCATTGAAATTTATTTCTCACCATTTCCACTGAACCATCCACCGAGCTGTTGTCCACTACAAATACTTCCGCATCCAAACCAACAATTGCTTTTTCAACCGAAAGCAAACATTGCTCAAGAAAATATTGAACGTTGTAATTGACTATGATGATGGAAAGTTTCAAGCTGCTTCGACTATGCGCTGCTGCAATGATAACGTACCGATGACACTCACGGAACACAATGCGTTTTGCGGGCTGCAATCCCATTGAATATTACATTGCAAATAAGGTAAGGCTACATTCGCGGCCATTTGAAAATTATTAAATCAACAGCAAATATTGAAGCATGAACTCAAATAAAATAAGAACACGTTTTGCTCCAAGCCCTACAGGTCCGCTTCATATAGGAGGTGTTCGCACTGCGTTGTTCAGCTATCTTTTCGCCAGGCAACACGGAGGCGCTTTCTTATTGCGCATCGAAGACACCGACCAAAGTCGATACGTGGCGGGCGCTGAAGAATACATTATTGAAAGCTTGAAATGGTGTGGGATTGATGCAACGGAAGGGGTCGGATTTGGTGACGGCCCTTATGCACCATATAGGCAAAGCGAACGCAAACCAATGTATTTGCAATACGCTGAACAATTAGTGAAAAGCGGACATGCTTATTATGCTTTCGACACCAATGAAGAAATAGATCTGCTGCGTAAAAATGCCGAAATAAACAAGCAAAATTTTGCTTATGATAGCACTTCTCGTTTGAGTTTGAAAAATTCAATTTCGCTTTCTGATGTCGAAGTAAAAAGTAAAATCGAGGCCAATGAACCTTATGTGATTCGTTTGAAAGTGCCAACGGATGAAACCATCACTTTCACTGATTTGATACGTGGCGAAGTGTCGTTTCAATCCAATACTGTTGATGACAAAGTTTTGCTAAAAAGTGATGGCATGCCCACCTATCATCTTGCACATATTGTGGACGACTACCTGATGAAAATCACTCACACTATAAGGGGCGAAGAGTGGCTGCCTAGTGCCCCTGCGCACATTCTAATTTATCGATATTTAAATTGGGAAAATGAAATGCCGCAGTATGCGCATTTGCCATTGTTGTTGAAGCCAGATGGCAATGGAAAATTGAGTAAACGAGATGGAGACCGTTTAGGATTTCCTGTTTTTCCATTGGACTGGACGGATGCGGCAACAGGCGAAAAATCGAATGGCTATCGCGAGCGAGGATACTATCCGGAAGCGTTTGTAAACATGCTTGCATTTTTGGGATGGAATCCCGGAACGAAACAAGAGATATTCAGCTTAGAGCAAATTTGCAAAGCCTTTTCGTTTGAACATATACATAAAGCGGGGGCCAAATTCGATCCTGAAAAGGCGAAGTGGTTCAACCAAGAATACCTTCGAAATAAGCCTAATAATGCAATAGCTAAAAATATAAAAGCCTCTGTGAAACAACAATTTTTTCTACATGAGGACGATCATAGACTTCAAGTTCAATTTCTTGCTAAAGCAGTTTCATTGTTAAAGCCTCGGGTTCAATTCGAACACGAAATGCTCGAAACCGGTAAATACTTATTCGTAGCACCAATCATTTTTGATATAACTGTGATTGAAAAGAAATGGAAAGCGAGTCATGGCGAATTCTTCACTCAATTGCAAGCTGCAATGGCTAATTTAACTGACTTCACAATTGAAAACAGCAAGCAAATTTTTGAAGCGGTAGCTGCACATAACAATGTAAAACCAGGAGAGGTTTTACAACTTTTTAGAGTGATCATAAGTGGGCAGAGTGGGGGAGTGGATTTGTTTGGCATGATTGAATTGATAGGTAAGAATGAAACCATTTTGCGCATCCAAAATTTCCTTCAATTAAGCATTATACACGGCCCCGGCAATACCACCTTTTCGATTTAATTTTTGCTTTGTTTGTAAAAGGAAATATTCAGCAGCACTTTGTTTTTGGCTGAATTGCATTTACGATCATCACCAGCAATGCAATGCAACTTTGATTTCCTGAGTCCTTGGTGCGAATGTATTTGATTGTATTTCGAATGTCAAAATGGTGCTGGCAGATGGTGCCCGATGGCCCAATGTTACTTTCGCCCTTCATTTTTTTCTAAGAAAAATTTATGTCTGAAATACCAGCCAAATACGACCCCATTGCTACCGAGGACAAATGGTACGCATACTGGATGGAGCACAAACTTTTTAAGTCCATTCCCGACCATCGCGAGCCATTCACTATTGTAATTCCTCCGCCCAATGTAACAGGGGTTTTGCACATGGGCCACATGCTTAACAACACCATACAGGACGTGCTGGTGAGAAGAGCGCGCATGTTGGGCAAGAACGCACTTTGGGTGCCGGGAACTGACCATGCATCCATAGCAACGGAGGCGAAAGTTGTTCAGAAATTGCGCAAGCAAGGAATTAAAAAAAGTGATCTTTCGCGCGAGAAATTTTTGGAACATGCTTGGGAGTGGACCCATAAACATGGAGGTATTATTCTCGAACAACTAAAGAAACTTGGAGCCAGTTGCGATTGGGATCGCACTCGCTTCACCATGGATGAAAAATATTATGAAAGCGTAATCGACACCTTTATCGACCTTCATAAAAAGGGAAAAATATATCGCGGGGAGCGAATGATAAATTGGGATCCAGCGGCACTTACAGCCCTGAGCGATGAAGAAGTTATACATAGAGAAATAGCTTCAAAACTTTATTACATAAAGTATAAAATTGCAGGTAGTGACCAATTTGTAACCATTGCAACGACACGCCCCGAAACCATTCTTGGCGATACTGCCATCTGCATCCATCCAAAAGATGAGCGACACAAACACCTGCATAATATGAAGGCGATAGTGCCTTTGCAGAATCGAGAAATTCCAATAATAACTGACGATTATGTTGAAATGGAATTTGGTACAGGATGCTTGAAAGTGACACCTGCGCACGATATGAACGACTTTTTGCTTGGCGAGAAACACAAACTCCAAGTGATAAATATGATGAATGACAACGGCACAATAAGCGAAGCCGGTAAGTTATATGTTGGCATGGATCGGTTTGATGTACGAACCAAAATTGTGGAAGATTTGGAAGCTGCTGGTCACATTTCAAAAATTGAAGAGCACATCAACAAGGTTGGATTTAGCGAACGCAGCGATGCTGTTGTAGAACCTCGCCTGTCCCTCCAATGGTGGGTGAGCATGAAAGAATTAAGCGCACCTGCCTTGGAAAATGTGATGAATGACAACATCAAATTTTTCCCACCCAAGTTCAAAAACAGTTATCGTAATTGGATGGAAAACGTAAAAGACTGGTGCATCAGTCGGCAACTTTGGTGGGGCCATCGCATACCCGCTTGGTTTGCCCCCGATGGAAGATATGCTGTTGCAAAAACAATCGATGAGGCACTCTCAATACTCAATACCAACGACCCAATACTCACTACTCAATACCCTATTCTCACTACTCAAGATTTAGTTCAAGATCCCGATGTGCTAGATACTTGGTTTTCTTCTTGGCTTTGGCCCATTAGCGTTTTTGACGGCTTTTATTCCAAAGAAGAGGTGGACTATTACTACCCAACCAACGACTTGGTGACTGCTCCGGAAATCATGTTTTTTTGGGTAGCAAGAATGATTATTGCGGGCTACGAGTATCGAGGTGAGTTGCCATTTCGCAATGTCTATTATACAGGAATAGTGCGCGACAAACAGGGGAAAAAAATGAGCAAATCATTGGGCAATTCGCCAGACCCAATTGATTTGATAGCCAAGCACGGTGCCGATGGTGTGCGTGTAGGTATGCTCCTGTCATCGCCCGCTGGCAATGATTTATTATTTGACGAAGGTCTTTGCGAGCAAGGAAGAAACTTTGCCAATAAAATTTGGAACGCATTCAGACTTGTGAACAGTTGGAGCGAAAAAGTGGACAACCAATTGGCGCAACCTGAAGCCGCAAAAATTGCAATTGATTGGATGCAAAGCAAATTCAACCATGTGCTGGTTGACATCAATGACGACTATCAAAAATTCAGAATAAATGAAGCCTTGATGGCCACCTATAAACTGGTGTGGGACGATTTCTGCGCTTGGTATTTAGAAATGGCAAAGCCGGTTTATGGCTGTGGCATCGACCAAAAAACTTATGAGGCAACAATTGAAATGTTCGAAAATTTATTGAAAGTATTGCATCCGTTTATGCCTTTTCTTACCGAAGAAATATGGCAACTAATCAGCAAGAGAAAAGCGGGTGTCGGAAGCATTTGTTTGGCTCAATGGCCGAATGTTTCTGCTGTTAATGAAGCGATGCTAAAAGCATTCGTTCATTTTAATGAAGCAGTAATTGGCGTGAGAAATATTCGAAAGGACAACAACATTGCGAATAAAGAACCACTCGCACTTCTGATAAAAAAGAATACTGCTTATGAGGCGGAGTTTGATGGTGCTTTGATGCACTTGTGCAATATTTCGTCCATTGCATTTGTGCATGAAAAGGCGGACAATTCATTTTCATTCGAAGTAAATACCAACGAATATTTCATCCCATTTACAGCCAATGTGGACGTGGAAAGCGAAAGAAAAAAAATACAACAAGAACTTGATTATACCGTAGGATTTTTGAAGTCTGTAGAAGCAAAATTGAACAATCAAAAATTTGCTAACAACGCACCTGAGCAAGTGCTAGAAGGAGAACGCAAAAAGAAAAGCGATGCGCTTGGAAAAATAAAAGTATTGGAAGAAAAACTAGTTACTTTGAAATAATGGATCACTATCAAATCATACGCGACTTATCGGCAGCGAAATTCAAACCTATATACGTGCTGATGGGCGAAGAGCCATATTTTATTGATGTAATTACGGAGTATATTGAGGAGAAAATACTGGATGAGGCATCAAAAGCTTTCTGCCAAACCATTGTTTATGGCCGCGATACGAAGATGGCAGAGGTGATTGCTCTTGCAAAAAGTTACCCCATGATAGGCGAAAGGCAGGTGGTGATAGTGAAAGAGTCGCAAGAAATGCGTGAATGGAAAAAGGCGGAAGAGCTGGAAGGTCTTGAAGCCTATCTTAAAAATCCGACTCCATCAACGCTTTTGGTATTCACATACAAACACAAAAAATTAGACAAAAGAACGAAGTTGTATAAGTCAATAGACAAAGCCGGAGTTGTGTTCGATTCCGAAAAAATAAAGGACTCCAAACTGCCGGAATGGATTACAAAATATACCGAACAAAGAGGTTTCAAAATTCAGAACAACGCAGCTATTTTACTCGCTGACTATCTAGGTTCGGACCTGAGCAAGGTGGTAAATGCGGTGAACAAACTAGCAGTGATTCTGCCTACAGGAAGCAACATTACTACCCAACATATCGAAGACAATATTGGCATTAGTAAGGACTTCAACATATTCGAATTGATAAAGGCATTGAACATAAAAGATGTATTAAAAAGCAATCGCATCATCAATTATTTCGAATCAAATCCAAAAGCGAATCCTATCCAAATGACCATACCCATGTTGTACCGTCATTTTAGCCAATTGGCCGCCTATCTGTCAATGACGGACAGGGCAAATGCAGCAAAGGAGATAGGAATAAATCCATACTCCCTCAATGATTTTAAAGAAGCCGCAAAAAATTATGATGCAAAAAAGGCAGAGCGCATCATCGGCTATTTGAGAACGACAGACAAAAAAACTAAAGGCGTTGACAACATTTCGGCCGATGATGGCGAATTGATGAAGGAGTTGGTGTATAAGATTTTGCATTGAGAAAATTCACCTCCACACTAAACAACCACAGTCGGATTTTGATCACTTAAGACAAACAAATCAACAGGCGTCCAAAATGAATTCCAAGCCCATTCTTTCTTTCGACAATACTGAAAATGCTTTTTTCAGCAAAAACAATCGCGCATTGCGAAAGTCCTATTATTTGTTCAAACTGATTGGCAATGCCACAATGGTGAACATAGGAAAACACTTAACCAATGCAGCATTGAAACTTCATTTGCCCATTAGGTGGGCTATCAAAAAAAATGTTTTCTCACAGTTTTGTGGTGGCGAAACAATAAATGAATGTGAACTGGTGATGACAGAATTGGCGTTGTTTCGGATTGGAACTATTCTGGATTATTCAGTAGAAGGAAAAAAATGTGAATGGGATTTTGATGCCACCAAGATGGAAACATTGGAAACTATTAGAGCAGCTCACAACAATCCATTTATTCCATTTTGTGTTTTTAAAGTAACAGGTTTGGCACGATTCGAATTGCTCGAAAAAGTAAATTCTGGAATTGAACTGAGCAATGAGGAAGTGAATGAATGGGAACAAGTTCGTGCACGTGTAGATGAAATTTGCGCACTAGCCCGCAAGTTTGCAACGCCAATCTTTATTGATGCTGAAGACAGTTGGATTCAAGATGCAATAGATGGTATCGCCACTGAAATGATGGTGAAATACAATGCGAAAAAGGCTATTGTTTTCAACACAGTCCAACTTTATAGGCACGATAGATTACAATTTGTAAAAGATAGTTTTGCGAAAGCCAAATCGAAGCACTACAAACTCGGATTAAAACTGGTGCGCGGTGCATACATGGAAAAGGAAAGGGCAAGGGCTATGGAAAAAAATTATCCTGACCCCATTCAACCTGATAAAGCAAGTACAGATCGTGATTTTGATTTGGCCATTGATTTCTGCATAGAACACATTGACAATATTTCGATATGTGCAGGTACGCACAACGAAGAAAGTAGCCTTCGCCTTGCCTTGTTGATGGACAAAAATTCAATTATGCACAGCGATAAACGAATCTATTTCGCCCAGTTGTTTGGCATGAGCGACCACATAAGCTACAACCTCGCAAATGCCGGATATAACGTGGCGAAGTACGTGCCTTATGGCCCCATTCGCGAAGTAATACCCTACCTCATTAGGCGCGCACAGGAAAACACATCGGTAGAAGGACAAACGAGCCGAGAGCTAGGCTTGATTTTGCAAGAAATGAAGAGACGTGGAATGTGAACGAGATAAGAATTTGTGTGGCAGCACAAAATTTGAATTGTACTTTATCGATGGCAATCTCATTCCAGCATTGATTTTTTTTTGCACGAGCAATCTGAATAAGACAATTGTATTTCCAATTCCTCAGGCCCACAATAATCACTTTCCAAAGCAAAAAATTTGTTCATCGAAAACCGCAAGCTGCCTTTTCTTATAGCAGCATTTCCCCCACCTTCGCCTCCGAAACTATTCTTACACATTTTCGAGAAATAAATGCTATGAAAATTATAGTACCGATGGCAGGCATGGGCAAACGCTTGCGGCCACACACACTCACCACAGCGAAACCGCTTTTGCCTATTGCAGGCAAGCCAATTGTGCAACGTTTGATGGAAGACATAGTCGCGGTAAGCGACCAGCCTATTGATGAAATAGCTTATGTGGTTGGCCGCTTTGGCGATGAGGTAGAGAACAATTTGAAAAG
>JAYSWI010000608.1:0-9315 GCA_043718125.1 Flavobacteriales bacterium | reverse complement strand
TTTGGCCATAAAAAAATAAATGAGTTGGCTGTTTTTTCTTTACCAGAAGAAATGTTTGGATTTTACAAAGCCAATATCGATTACCTCATAGAACACAGTGTAGATCCCGACAAGCGCAGGTATGGCGTGGTGGGCGAGGCCGAATGTCATTTCATAGACATGGACAGATACGCGGACAGTTTGCATCCAAATCCTTTTGACAACGTGCCACGAAGATGGGTGGATGCAGTAGCCAAATACAGCGAGGACAGTTTGCGCGCTCATGGCATTGTGCCCTGGAATACTTACATGGTGGAACAAAAATTAACCAATGCATTTAAGATCGGAGATGTTGCCAAAATTCTTCGCCTTTCTGCCGAAATAGGACATTACATAGGAGATGCCCATGTACCGCTGCACACCACCAGTAACTACAACGGTCAAAAGACAGGTCAACGTGGCATTCATGGTTTTTGGGAAAGTAGATTGCCCGAACTATACTCGCAAGATTATGACTTCTTCATGGGTAAATGTTTTTACATTGTGTCGCCTCTAAATTATATGTGGGACAGGGTGGAAGAGAGTTATGCATGTGTTGATAGCGTTCTCCATTTCGAACAGAATTTGAATAGTAATTTTTCAGCAGAAAGAAAATATTCTTTTGAGTCGCGCGGCAATACAAACATAAAAGTATATAGTGAAAACTACAGCAAAACATATAGTGATATGCTGGATGGACAAGTGGAACGCAGGATGCGCAGTGCGGTGCTCTCAGTGGGTAGTTTTTGGTACACCGCTTGGCTCGATGCAGGCTCGCCCGACTTATCAAAGTTCGTCAACAACACACAGGATGCCGCCAAAGACTCGCTGAATGAAAGCACAATGGAAGGCGTGAATGACAAGATTAGGGCAAGAGATCACGAGTAAGAACAACACAAAATTTCAACTGTTTAATAACGAATATCAAAATGATGCGGCAATGGCCCGCTGTTATTTTTGCGCAATGATGAAGATAGAACAGATATACACCGGATGCTTATCTCAAGGAGCGTATTATATAGAGAGCAACGGTGAAGTGGCCATCATTGATCCACTGCGCGAAACCACGCCATACATCAATAAAGCAAATCAAGCCAACGCAAAAATCAAATTTATTTTTGAAACACATTTTCATGCTGACTTTGTAAGTGGCCATTTGGATTTGGCAAAAAAAACGGGCGCAGTAATCGTCTATGGCCCCAATGCCGACACTGACTATGAAATGCGTAACGCAAAGGATCAGGAAGAATTCAAAGTTGGAAACATCACCATCAAAGCACTGCATACTCCCGGGCATACACTGGAAAGCACCACCTATTTGTTGCTTGATGAAAACAGAAAACCCCACTGCATTTTTACTGGCGACACACTTTTTATAGGGGATGTAGGGCGACCAGATTTAGCCATAAAAAACAGCTTATCGCAGGAAGATCTCGCAGGCATGCTTTTCGACTCGTTGCGCAACAAAATAATGACCTTGCCTGATGACGTAATAGTTTATCCAGCGCATGGAGCGGGTAGTGCCTGCGGCAAAAACATGAGCAAAGAAACCTTTGACACGCTGGGCCATCAGAAGGAAGTGAATTATGCCCTAAGTCCAACTCTGAATCGTGAATCATTCATAAAAGAATTGACAACAGGCATACTTCCAGCACCACAATATTTTGTAAAAAATGCCATGATAAATAAGTCAGGATATGAGAGCCTCGATATCATCATGCAACGCGGTTTGAGACCGCTAAATCCTGATGAATTCGAAGCCATTGCGAACATCAAAAACGCCATCATTATAGACACCCGCACACCAGCCGAATTTGCACAAAGCCACGTTCCAAATAGCATTTTTATAGGGCTTGATGGCACGTTTGCCCCGTGGGTGGGCGCATTGCTTTCGGACATGAAGCAGCCCATCCTTTTCATCGCTCAGCAAGGAAGGGAAGAAGAAGTGGTGATGCGGCTAAGTCGTGTTGGATACGACAATACTGTAGGCTTTTTGCAAGGAGGAATAGAAGCATGGAAGAAAGAAAACAAAGAAACGGTTGAAGTAAAAAGCATTTCAGCCGAACAATTTGTAGATGAATGGAACCACCAAAAATTAAATGTTTTGGATGTGCGCAAACCTTCTGAATTTGAAAATGGACATCTGCCAAATGCGACCAACACGCCACTCGATTTTATTAATGACGGAATCAATAATATCGATCAGAGTAATACCTATCATCTGCATTGTGCCGGTGGATTCCGAAGTATGATTTATGCAAGTATTATGCAAGCACGTGGCATGAACAATATCATCAATATTGAGGGAGGTTGGGGAGCTATTTCCAAATTGACACCAGCAGAAAAAAATTAGTTCTCTCCAATTTCTGTTGTTCAAAAAAGCAAAGGCCATTGCAACGAAGCAAAGGCTTTTCTTTTTCTATTTGAAATATGGGGAAACTATTGCGCAAAAAAACCATCATCATCGCAAGTATTTTGTTGGCATGTAGCTATGTGCTTTGGCAGAATAGATACGATGTTGCAGAGTGGATTCGCGATGCGATTGGTATCGAAATGCCAGAAGATCCGCGACCCGCAGGAGTAACAGACCTGCAATGGGCGGAGTCCAATTACAAAGACGACATAGCAGATTTGGCCGTGGAAAATGATCTGCCGTATGAATATTTAATGTCATTGTTGGTGTTGGAATGCAGTGGCAACAAACCGGCTGGTCAGCGTTTCGAAAAGCACATTTTTAATCAATTAAAAAAAGTGAGAGATGGCAAACAACGGAAATTGGAAAACATCAAACAAGAACATTTGAAAGATTTGGATGATGAAGGATTAAAAAATCTAGCTACCAGTTGGGGACCGTTTCAATTGATGGGATACAAAGCCATACCGATGGGCGCGAATAACTTTGAAATAAGAGAAGAGGAAGATGCCGCTGCACTGGGTGTACGATGGATAAAAGCGGAGTATGGACATTTCCTGAAAGCAAAAAAATGGAAGGACGCCTTTCATTATCACAACACTGGCCATCGTTTTCCATTGAGTGGGCGCAGCCACACGCACCATCCTTATTATGTTAGTGATGGGCTTAAATACATGAAATATTTTGCACAGCGATCTCCGTTGCCGCCCATTTTCGAAGAGAAAAAGAAGAAAAAATAGTGCTCATTGAAATCCCGAAGAATGACCTTCAGATGGAATTCATCAATAAAAATTTTTCAATTTTGATACCATTGTCACCTACCAAAAGAAGTTTTTCAGGACTGAATTTTTTCTTGAATTGATCCATGCCGTAAAAACTTTTTTGAATACCACTTTTCACCTCAATACCAATTACAGATTTGCCGTTTCTTAATACAAAATCTACCTCATCGTTGCCTTCTCTCCAATATTCCAGTGTTTCAGTCATGCCGCTATTTATGATGTGTGCGCCAACTGCGCTCTCTATCCATCTACCCCATTTGTCGGGCCGCAATTTTATTTCCTTAAATGTGTAATCGCTTAGTGCAGACATCAGTGCCATATTCAATACTTGCAATTTCGGGCTGCTGCTTCTTTGCCTTTCTTTTGAATTCGAAAATTTTGATAGCCCACAAACCAGCCCTGCACTTTCCAACAATTTCAAATAAACAGAAAGCGTTGTTGTATTACCAGCACCATGTAATTGTCCAAGCATCTTGTTGAATGCGAAAATTTGACCACTATAGTGGCAACTTAACTCCAACACATTGCGCAAAAGAGCTGGTTTATCTACCTTGACCATTTGCAAAATATCTTTGGAAACAGTTGTTTCAATGAGAGAATCTTTGATATATGCCTTCCATCTTTTTTCGTTTTTAATAAGGCTTGCAGCACCTGGATATGCCCCAAACCATACGTATTGCTCAAGTGTAAAGTCAAAAGCCTCCCGCATTTCTGCATAGCTCCAATGCGGCAACTGAAGCAATTCAAACCTTCCTGCTAGTGATTCGCTCAAACCTTGCTGCAACAGCAAAGAGTTAGAACCCAATAAAACCAACTTGATTGGACGCTTCATTTGTGAGTCCTCATCCCACAGAAATTTCACCTGATTTGTCCAATCATTTACCTTTTGTATTTCATCAATTACTAAAACAAAATCCTTACCTGATTCCCTTTGTTTTGCCCTTACATTATTCCATTCTACATCCAACCACGACTCCCTCCGAGCAGCGGTGGTGTCAGCATTTAGATATACCGATGGACACTTGAGCTTCGCAAGCAACTGTCTTACAAGTGTTGTTTTGCCCACTTGCCTAGGGCCTGAAATAATTTGAATGAATTTTCTCTTCTCCTCAAGCCGAACTTTGAATGGCTTGTATTGCGGTCTAACAATGTCCATGACAATATAATTTTTGGACAATAATAAACAATCATTGAGATAATTTACTCAGTCCATTGAGTTATTTTACTCAATCCATTGAGTTATTTTACTCAAGCCATTAAGTTATTTTACTCAATCTGTTGAGTTATTTTACTCATTTTGCTGAGTGATTTTACTCAATCCATTAAAGTGATTTTACATATCATATCGAGATAATTCACTCATTTCATTGAGTTATTTTACTCAGTCCATTAAGTTATTTTACTCAATCTATTGAGTTATTTTACTCAGTCCATTGAGTTATTTTACTCAATAAGCCTCCATATTATGATGAGAAGAAAAGGATGCTAGGAGACTATTTTTCAATTAAATCAAAACCTGTATATGGCACCAATACTTGAGGAATTCTTATTCCTTCCGGGCCTTGATTGTTCTCAAGCAATGCCGCTACGATGCGTGGCAAGGCCAATGCGCTACCATTCAAAGTATGTACGAGTTGCATTTTTCCATCAGCATTCTTGAATCGACATTTAAGTCTATTGGCTTGAAAAGTTTCGAAGCAAGAAGTAGAACTCACTTCCAACCAACGCTCTTGCGCACCGCTCCATGCTTCAAAATCATAAGTAAGCGCAGAAGTAAAACCCATATCACCTCCGCACAAGCGAATGACACGAAAATGTAATTCCAGTTTCTGCAAAATCATTTTTACGTGTTCCACCATTTCATCCAAAATAGCATAACTATTTGCAGGATTTACAAGCTGGACTATTTCTACTTTATCGAATTGGTGCAAGCGATTGAGACCCCTTACATGCGCCCCCCAACTGCCTGCTTCTCTTCGAAAACAAGGTGTGTATCCGGTCATCATGATAGGGAGTTCTTCCTCCTTCACAATCACATCGCGATACAGATTGGTGAGTGGAACTTCTGCCGTTGGAATCAAATAAAGATCATCAATGGTGCAGTGGTACATCTGGCCTTCTTTGTCGGGCAAGTTTCCTGTTCCTATTCCGCTAGCTTCATTGACAAGCAGCGGTGGCTGGTACTCTTTGTAGCCCGCCTTGGTGGCTTCATCCAAAAAGAAATTAATAAGAGCACGTTGCAACCTTGCTCCCTTTCCTTTATATACGGGAAAACCTGCACCAGTAATTTTTGTTCCAAGTTCGAAATCGATCAAGTCATATTCTTCAATCAATTCCCAATGTGGTTTTTTGCCCGTTAACATTGCTGGCTTGGCACCCCAAATAAAAACTTCAACGTTGTCGTCCGCAGTTGTTCCATTCGGCACAATATCATTTGGGACATTGGGGATCAGATAAAGCGATTGTTTCAAAGCCTCCTCTATTTCGACAAGCGAGGAGTCTAAATTTTTTGAGGCTTCTTTTAAAATTGCCACTTGCGGCTTCATGGAGTTTGCTTCTTCTGTTCTACCCATTTTGAACAGATCGCCTATTTCCTTCGATATTTTGTTGGCCTCCGCCAGGTTCGTATCCAAATCATTTTGAGTTCTTTTGCGCTGTTCATCCAGTGCAAGTATTTCCTCAATTTGCGAGGTGAAATCTTTGTTCCGTTTGGCAAGTGCAGCCAAAACTTTGTCTTTGTTGTCGCGGATATAGGCTACTTGAAGCATGATGTTTTTTTTAAAATAAGCCTGCGAATGTAGTATTCCTTTGGAGAAGAAAAGCATTGTGAAAACTACTTGCGCGACCAAGAAAACAAGCGACCACAGAGCCGAAATTTTGCTTCACATAAATTTACCAAAGCACCATTCAGGCTTAGCCAAAGGTTTGCATTTCTACCAATTGTTTGTACAATCCGTCTCGTTGCATTAACTCTTCGTGTCGGCCTTGTTCCGCTATTTCTCCATCTTTAATAACGATGATATTATCCGCCCTTTGGATTGTACTCAATCGATGCGCAATGACCAGTGATGTGCGATTTTCCATCAATTTCGTAATCGCTTCTTGCACGAGTTTTTCACTCTGAGTATCCAGTGCAGAAGTGGCTTCGTCCAAGATGAGTATAGGAGGATTTTTGAACAAAGCCCGCGCTATTGCAAGCCGTTGCTTTTGGCCACCGCTCAACTTGTTTCCACAGTCTCCAATATTGTAGTCATACTTGCCATCAAGTTTCACAATAAATTCCTCGGCATTCGCTATTTGCGCAGATTGCACTACCTCATCTAGGCGCATTCCAACACTGCCCAGGGCAATGTTATTCTTCACAGAATCGTTGAACAAAATGGAGTCTTGAGAAACGAAACCCATTTGTTTTCGAACATCTTCCAGCTTGTAATTCTTAAGCGAAATACCATCGACAAGGACATGGCCCGAAAGCGGATCATAGAATCGTGCAAGCAAGGACGCCAGCGTGCTTTTGCCACTTCCGCTTGGGCCAACCAAAGCCACTGTTTCGCCTTTTTTTATTTTGAAAGAAATGCCTTTGATGACCTCATCACCATAGTATCCAAAGCGGATATCGCAGAATTCAATTTCGCTTTTAAATTGAGCCAACGGCACTGCATTTGGCAAGTCATAAACGGTGATTTCTGCATCCAAAATTTCATTCACTCTGTCCAACGAAGCGGCACCTTTATTGATCTTAAATATGGCATCGCTAAATGCTTTGGCGGGCTGTATTATTTGTGAAAAAACAACCAAATAATAAATCAACATTTCGCCAGAAGTTTCGCCTGAAAGAACAATTCTACCTCCCACAAAAAGTAAGATACTGATAACGCCCAAGGAGATAAACTCGCTCATTGGCGAACTCAAATACTCCCTTCTATACAAGCGGTGCATGAGCTTAAAATAGAAGTCATTTTTGCGTTCAAACTTTTGTGCAAATTGTTTGTCTGCATTAAATACTTTTAGAATTCTTATGCCTGTGAGTGTTTCTTCAATGTTGCTGATCATATCACCCAGCGCATCCTTGCCCCTACCAGCTGCATTTTTCAAACTCTTCGCAATGCGCGAAATAAGAAAGCCACTTATGGGTAGAAAAATCAAAGCGAACAAAGTGAGTTTCCAACTAATTGCAAAAAGAGTGGCCAGCGACAAAATGATCATCACTGGTGATTTTAGCAAGGCTTCCAAAGCTCCAATAACGGAATATTCTATCTCCATCAAATCATTGGTCATGCGTGAAATGATGTCGCCTTTTCTTTCATTAGTGAAATAGGCTACTGGCAAGTCAAGAAGTTTTTTGTATAGTGTGGTGCGCATATCTCGACTCACCGAAGTGCGAATTTTTGCTATGCTCAAAAGTGATAGATAATGAACGAAATTTTTTACTAAAGCCAGAATTACAATGCAACAGCACATGATAGCGAGTGTTGTCATTTGGCCATTTTCAGCAATAAATGCATTGAGCCAAACGGTAACAGAATTCATCACTCCGCTTTTAGTAGTGGCACTTGAGCCTTCTACTCGAAATAAAATATAGAGAAATGGAACGATACTAAAGAAGGTGAATAGCGAGAAAATTGCATTCAGTACATTAAAAATAAAATTGGAAATTAGTTCCTGTCTATATCCTTTTACAAGACCAAATATTTCTTTAAATTTTTTCATGTTGAGCAAAACCGATGTTTAGAAAATCCATTTTCGAAACTTTCCGAAGGGGTTTATGGTTGCAGTAAATCAATACCTGTGTAATTGTGTGGAGTAATGTTTAGCAATTCTTTTTTTAGTTTCTCGGTCACTTCCAAATCTGCAATGAAGGTATGAATGTCTGCTTTAGTAATAGCATTTTTGCCTCGCGTAAGTGCCTTCAAAGTTTCGTAAGGATTCGGATAATTTTCTCTGCGCAAAATGGTTTGAATGCCTTCCGCAACTACCGCCCAATTATTATCTAAGTCCTTCTTTAAAACGCTTTCATTGAGCAACAATTTATTGAGGCCCTTTTCTATTGAGTTGAAAGCTATAAGTGTGTGCGCCATAGGCACACCAATATTGCGCAAAACGGTGCTGTCCGTAAGGTCGCGCTGCAACCGACTGATGGGCAATTTGGAAGAAAGATGTTCGAACAACGCATTTGCAATCCCCAGATTTCCCTCTGCATTTTCAAAATCAATTGGGTTCACTTTGTGAGGCATTGCGCTACTGCCTATTTCGCCTGCCTTTGTTTGTTGTTTAAAATAATCCATACTGATATAAGTCCACATATCGCGACACATATCTACAAGAATATTGTTGATGCGTTTAAGTGCGTCAAATGCTGCAGCTAGGTTGTCATAGTGTTCTATTTGGGTAGTGTATTGCGAGCGGGTAAGTCCCAAAATATTGCTAACGAAATGATCAGCAAAAACGGCCCAATCCACATCAGGATAGGCGACTGCATGTGCGTTAAAATTTCCTGTTGCTCCACCAAATTTTGCCCTTACGGGGATGTTGTCCAACAATTCTTGTTGTACTTCAATTCGTTCTACAAAGACCATAAGTTCCTTACCAAGACGTGTGGGCGATGCCGGCTGGCCATGCGTTCTAGCCAACATTGCAATGTCTTTCCATTGGATAGAAAACGCGTCCAATTTGTCCAGGATAATATCCAATGCATCATCATATACCATGTCCAAAGCATGTTGGAATGAAGCAGGTATGGCAGTATTGTTTATGTCTTGTGATGTAAGTCCGAAGTGAATAAATTCTTTGTATGCACCAAGCCCACAAGCATCAAATTTGGCTTTGATATAATACTCCACTGCCTTCACATCGTGGTTAGTTGTCTGCTCTAAATCCTTAATAGTTTGGGCGTCCTGCTGCGTGAAATCCAGATGAATTTTGCGCAGGGTATCAAAAATTTTCTTATCAATTTTAGCCAATTGCGGCAATGGGATTTCGCAGAGGGCAATGAAGTATTCTATCTCCACCCAAATGCGATATTTGATAAGCGCCATCTCCGAGAAATAAGGAGAAAGCACCTCTGACTGGCTCATGTAGCGCCCGTCAATAGGCGAAATAGCG
>JAYSWI010000607.1:0-3091 GCA_043718125.1 Flavobacteriales bacterium | reverse complement strand
ATAGAATGTAATTATCCTGTATGTGCGGAGGTAAAGGCTGTTTGCAGCTATTCAGTCAAACCAAGCGCAACGAAAATTGAACTGTAGCAAAACACAATCGGCAATACAAAAATTTGTAAAGTCAACCATCCTCCGCTCTTTCCTCATTCTTTGATTACTTTGAAAATCTTGTGCTCATTTCTTGCGGCTACATCCACAAAATACAATCCCGCACTTTGATTTTCTATACTGAACGCAAGTTGATTATTCATCTTGCCTACAATTCTTCCTGTTGCATCATAAATAGTAATATCCGTATCGTTGGCAAGCGGCCCATCAATGAAATAAACATTGTGTGATGTGCTAAGCAAAGACCAAGATAGGACGTTGGGTAAAGCCGAAACTGACTCTATAAATTCAGGGTAATAAACAGAATAAGATTGGTTGTCTGCAAAAAATACTATTACAAATCTGCTATTTACATAAGCGTAAAACAAATATTGAACTGATTGTTCATTTTGGATCTCTATAAGGGCACAATCCTGATAAAAAGCACCATTGGGCAATGCAATGCTGCCTGACGCAGTGTAGGCGATAGTGTTGCTAAATTCATTACCAGCATTAAATTCATAGGTATCAATAAATGAATCACCCAAACTAAAAGGAAATTCAAACCAAGTAGTACTATTCAAATATGGAATGCAGTCTGAAAATCCTCCGCTATAATATTCACCTTCTTGCACCAAAGCTGTAGCATTCAATGTCATAAAGTTAATAGCAGTATCAGCAGGGGAACCTCCTTCATAGTGAAAATAAGTAGCAAAGCTATTGGGGTAGGAAGTGGCGCAATCCGTGGAAGAAACAGGTGAAAACTCCATACTGAAATTGGAAGCTTTTCCCAAAACAACATTGGAAAAATCCCAAGCATTGTTGCCCCCGGAAGTTGGAAATGCAAGCGCTTCATCACCATCGTAGTATGTGTATGAAATAGAAGGTCCGGGTTGGAACAGACTATTCTGCTCTGTGAATGTAATTTGGCTTATGGCACCTACTTGTTGCAACAACAACGAAATAACGAGAATCCTTTTCATATCAATTTATTTTAGAACAAGAATAGACCATACACTAAATTGAATGGACATGTTTGTTCATTTGTCGCCAAATTTTTCTGTATCCAATTTTTTCTACTTGAAAATTTCTTTCACATCACATCAACTTCGATTCCGCTTCCCATTTCGAATAGCACACGGAGTGAGGTCACATACCGATGTGGTGCTTGTTTGCGCCCAGCATGAAGGTGTATGTGGTTTTGGTGAAGCCACATTGCCTCCCTATTTGCCGGATACAATAGAAAGTGTCACTGCTTTTCTCACCAATAAGGAAGTTCAGGAAATCACTTTCCCTTTTTCTACAGTGAAAATATTTGACCAACTGGATAAAATTATTGAAGGCAACATGCCAGCAAAAGCCGCATTGGACATGGCCTTGTGGCAGCTCAAAGCAAAACTTGAAAACAAATCGCTGAGTGAAGTATTTGGCATTGAAACTCAAAATAAGCGGCCACATTCATACACCATTGGAATAGGAACAAGAGATGAAATGCGTGAGAAAATTCAATTTGCTGAAGCGGAAGGCTTTGATTTTTTTAAACTAAAAATGGATGGAGAAGGCGATGAAAACGTACTCAATGATTTCCTTGCATTGAGCTCAAAACCTTTTGCTGTGGATGCCAATCAAGGGTGGAATGATTTACAACATACAATCAACTTCAGCGCACAATTAGAAAAGTCTGGATGTATGCTGATAGAGCAACCATTCGAAAAAACAGACAGACGAAAAAGTGCAGAATTACTTCAAACTCTTTCTATTCCGTTGATAGCAGATGAAGCCTGCCAAAGATTGTCCGATATTGAATCTATCATGGGTGCATTCTCTGGCATCAACATAAAACTACAGAAATGTGGTGGACTGACCGAGGCCGTGCGTATGATTGAACATGCAAAAAGCCTTGGCCTAAAAACTTTAATCGGCTGCATGAGCGAAAGCAGTATAGGCTGCGGTGCGGCAGAAGCCATTGCCCCACTGTGCAACTGGGCCGACCTTGATGGGCCTTGGCTGATAGAAAATGACGAGGAAATACAAATGCTGACCGTTGCCAAAGGGCCAACAGGTTTTGTAGTTTAGATCAATCATTGATCCGCTCCTTGTAGTCTCAAAATTATTCAATCATGCATAGAACGAAAGTTCCAACGGGTGTTAGTAGGGCCTACTGAAAAAGTATAATCCGATTGCTTATTATGATTTGACGCCAGTTGAATGAACGCAGGTGGATGTTATTCGACACCATCAAGTCAAAACCTTTGCACTTTCCCCCGCTCAAAAAGTTTGTTCGGATTTACGGTTTAACTCGCATGTCTTTGTCATGCGCAAAAAAAACAGAAGCACGCAGAAAATTTCCGTATAAAATTTTTGAACATGCGCATAGCATGGTGCTGAAGCATCCTGAATATTGACCTTCAGAAAGGTTCATTCTCAGAGCATTCTGCGTATTTCTGTTTTTTCTGCGCGTGAAAAAAAAAAACGAATCGCTGCATGTCTGCACGAAAATGAATTAACTCGTTTTTCCCATAGATTGAAACAGTTGCACTTTGAAACATCATAGAGGAAAACAACTTGAAACCAACCTAAACAAACGCTGCGATCCGATAGATATCTATCGGGACTGCGGCCAATGTCTGTTTGACTTTTTCAGTAAGCCCTAGATGGCAATTGAATAGTGCAGCTTTTTGCCCACTTCTTGTAACTTCTGTGACATGTGGGCCTTCCTACAATGTCCCCAAAGCCCCCCTACCGTGTCAGCACTATGTGACCAACAAATTCATGCGGAAATTTCATTAGGTCATCAGCCACAATGAAATATGTATAAACACCATCAGCCGCGAAATGCGTTCCACCATGTACCTCTCCAGTCCAAGGCAGCGTCCAATCGGTGGTTTCAAAAATGACTTCGCCCCATCTATCGAAGATTTTACACGCATAAGAAGTAATGCCTACTGACTGCGGCAGCCAATCGTCATTCAGTCCATCGTTGTTGGGAGTGAAAGCGTTGGGC
>JAYSWI010000606.1:0-9322 GCA_043718125.1 Flavobacteriales bacterium | reverse complement strand
CTGCGGCATTGCTTCGAATTGATTCAGCCCTGATCTATTGATGGCATGAACGTTAGAAATTTGCTGAGCATGCAGAACCAAAGTGGCATGCAAAAAACAAATGAGTATTAGAGCTTTCATTCGAGAGTTAATATGATTAATGTACAGTGATTCAAGATCAATAAGTTTCATGGCATTTTGATTGATTGGGTTTGGTAGTATGATGCAATTCGCCAGCTAATTCCATAATTGTTTTCATCCTTTTTCGAAAATATTTTATTTCCGCAATGTCTGAACGCTCTAAAACCCTCTGATATCAGGCATTTTAAGGAACATTGCCGAATACAAATTCTTTAGCAACTCGTGACTGAAGACAAGTTGATTTATGCCTTGTGAGTTATTAGTGAAAAACTCAAGAGTATCCATTCAGAAACACGCTCCTATTTTCGCCACAGATTTTTCCCCATTACATATTCGACATTTATTGTTTCTCACAACGGCCAAAAACTGTTGAGATAAAAAAAAAATGCCTAAAGACAACTCCATCAAGTCGGTTCTCATTATCGGTTCCGGCCCTATAGTCATCGGTCAAGCTTGCGAGTTTGACTACGCTGGAAGCCAAGCAGCACGCTCACTTCGCGAAGAAGGAATAGAGGTAACTCTCATCAATAGCAACCCCGCCACTATCATGACAGACAAGGTGGTTGCAGATAATATTTATCTGTTGCCACTGGAAACAGAGAGCATTCTTGACATACTAGGAAAGCATAAAATAGATGCGGTGTTGCCTACCATGGGCGGACAAACTGCCTTGAACCTCGCTATCAAATGCGAAGAAATGGGCATCTGGGAAGAGCACGGTGTCCGCATGATTGGAGTGGACACCAAAGCAATTGAAGTGACTGAAAACCGCGAAGCCTTCCGCCAATTGATGGGCAAAATTGGTGTACCAATGGCTCCTCAGAAAACTGCGAAAAGTTTTTTGGAAGGAAAAGAAATAGCACAAGAGTTTGGCTTTCCACTTTGCATTCGTCCTTCTTATACCCTTGGTGGCAGCGGTGCAGCCATCGTTCACGACCCATTGGAATTTGATAAACTATTAGACCGTGGCTTGCATCTGTCACCGATACATGAGGTGATGATTGACAAAGCACTGATGGGTTGGAAGGAGTTTGAGTTAGAACTTTTGCGCGACTCAAATGACAACGTTGTCATCATTTGTTCGATAGAAAATTTCGACCCCATTGGTATTCACACAGGCGATAGCATCACTGTTGCACCTGCCATGACACTGAGTGATACCACCTACCAGAAGATGCGCGACATGGCCATCATGATGATGCGCTCCATTGGAAATTTCGCGGGTGGTTGCAACGTGCAATTCGCAGTGAGTGATGATGATAGAGAAGACATCATAGCCATTGAAATAAATCCGCGTGTGTCGCGCAGCTCTGCTCTGGCAAGCAAAGCAACGGGTTATCCCATTGCGAAAGTTGCAAGCAAACTCGCTATTGGTTATCACTTGGATGAGTTGCAAAATCAAATCACCAAGTCCACTTCGGCATTCTTCGAACCAACGCTAGACTATGTGATTGTAAAAATTCCGCGCTGGAATTTTGACAAATTTCCGGGTTGTAATCGAGAACTTGGATTGCAGATGAAAAGCGTAGGCGAAGTGATGGCCATTGGAAGAAGTTTTCAAGAGGCGTTGCAAAAAGCTTGTCAATCATTGGAGATAAAACGCAACGGATTAGGTGCTGATGGAAAAGAAATTCGCGACCAAGGCAAGTTACTGGAGGGTCTTGAAAAGGCCAGTTGGAATAGGCTTTTTATGGTGTATGATTCTTTGAAGCTAGGTATTCCGTTCAAAACCGTTCAAGAAAAAACAAGAATTGACCCGTGGTTTCTTCGTCAGATAGAAGACATGATTCAAACTGAAAAGCGAGTGGAGAAATTCAACATCAATAATGTGCCACGCGAAGTGATGTTTGAGGCAAAACAAAAAGGATATGCTGATAGGCAAGTGGCGCATTTGCTTCGCTGTTTGGAAAGTGAAGTGCATAAAAAACGCACTGAGATGAACATCAAACGTGTATATAAATTGGTGGACACTTGTGCTGCGGAGTTCGAGGCGAAGACACCTTATTACTATTCCACATTTGATGAAGAGAATGAAAGTGTAGCAAGTGATAGAAAAAAAATAATTGTACTTGGAAGCGGGCCCAACCGCATTGGTCAGGGTATTGAGTTTGACTACAGTTGTGTACATGGAGTGCTTGCAGCGAAAGAGTGTGGTTATGAAACCATTATGATAAACTGCAATCCTGAAACAGTTTCTACTGACTTCGACACTGCGGACAAACTCTACTTCGAACCTGTTTTCTGGGAACACATCTACGACATCATTCAGCATGAAAAGCCTGAAGGTGTGATAGTGCAGCTTGGTGGACAAACTGCTTTAAAGCTTGCACAAAAATTAGACAAGTACGGCATCAAAATCATCGGCACTGATTTCAAATCGCTCGACCTTGCAGAAGACCGTGGAAGTTTTTCGATGCTGCTAAAAGAGAACAATATTCCCTATCCAAAATTTGGTGTGGTGGAAACTGCTGAGCAAGCCATAGAACTTTCGCGCGCGTTGGGTTTTCCGCTGCTGGTGCGCCCCAGCTATGTCTTAGGCGGACAGAAGATGAAGATTGTAATCAACGAAAATGAATTGGAGAAACATGTAGTGGACATTCTTTACGACATGCCGGGCAACAAAATTTTGCTCGACCATTTTCTGGAAAGTGCCATAGAAGCCGAAGCCGATGCGATATGCGATGGAGAAGAAGTTTACATCATAGGCATCATGCAGCACATAGAACCCGCAGGTATTCATAGTGGAGATAGTTACGCAGTGTTGCCGCCATACAACCTTGGCGATTTTGTAATGACTCAAATAGAAGAACACACCAAGACCATTGCGAAAGCATTGAACACGGTTGGTCTCATCAATATCCAGTTTGCTATTAAAGATGATTTAGTTTACGTCATAGAAGCCAATCCGAGGGCAAGTCGCACAGTGCCTTTCATAGCGAAGGCTTATGATGAACCATACGTGAATTATGCCACCAAGGTGATGCTTCGCGAGAAGAAAGTGAAGGACTTCAAATTCGCTCCAAAGCGAAATGGTTATGCGATAAAAATTCCTGTGTTCAGCTACGAAAAATTCCCCGAAGTGAAAAAAGAACTTGGCCCCGAAATGAAAAGCACAGGAGAAGGCATTCGTTTTATTAAAGATTTGCGGGACCCGTTTTTTAGGCAGATTTATTCAGAGAGGAATTTGTATTTGAGTAAGTAGTAATGAGTAAGGAAAAACTCATTCTCGATACAATGTGCTGGTATACTATAGGTGGCGGCAAGCATAAACAATTGAACGATGTAGTCAAAGCATTTGAGTTGGTAGGAAGCTATGTTTCATTGCGTGAAATGCTTAAATCTCCACTTTTGATTACTAATTTTTTATTTGCCCAAAGAGGGATTGCTTCCTACATAGAAAAGACTGCTCATATTGAAAAACTAAATCCATTTTTTCACATGGCATTCCTAAGTGGATTTGATGTGTCAGAGAGACATGAAGAAGAAGGAAAACAGTTTATTGAGCTAGCAATTTCAACCAGTAAGGCCCAATCTCCTTCTTGGCCCGAAGCGTTTAAGAAAGATTTTTATGATCGATATGATCGACTTGTATTAGTGGAAAAAGAAGGCACTGACCAAATCAATGAAGGAGCAGCAAATTCTAAGAAAACTTTGAACCAATCGCAGCTGATGACCTATGATTTTGGCCCGCATCTAAGAAATTGGCTTACCCAAATAGTTGAAAACGCATGCAATTATCAAGAAGGCACGATTACTATAGATTGGAAACAATTCGAACTACTAGAGAAGACATTCACAGCATTATACACCGATATGGTAAAAACTGGGAGAAGACTACGCAAGAACGATATACATGACCTGCTTCAACTTGCCTACGTTCAGCCAGGAATGAAGTACTTCACCTATGAGAATAACTGGGTAAAATTTATAGAACTGGCGGATTGCAATGACTATTTGTTGCCTCAAACGGACGCTCTTATTGACGAAAACAAGCAGAAAAGCAAAGAAATGCATTCAAACTGAAAGTAGACTGACACTCACTCCACCAGCATCCTCCAACTCTCACCACTCATTTCGTTGAGCACGATTTAGATTCCCAATACGGAATGCACCACTGAAATTCCCTGAGGTGAAAAAAGAACTCGGCCCCGAAATGAAAAGCACAGGCGAAGGCATTCGTTTTATCAAAGACTTGCACGACCCGTTTTTCAGGCAGATTTATTCCGAACGGAATTTGTATTTTAGTAAATCGAGCCTTCTGAAAAACTCACCTTCCCATCACCTCTAACAATACCTTTAATACCATTACCTGCTATGTTTTAGTCCAATAATGTCCGCAAGTTTTTTTTAAATGAGTTTTCGGCAAAAAATTACGATGAATTCGAAATTATACCAATTCCATAGTTTCCAAACAGCTCATTGTTTTTTCACAAAAAAACCGCACTTCGTTTTGTGAAGTGCGGCAATTGCTTTTCTTTTATCGTGGATAGATCATCGATAAGATGCTTTTCAAATTAGTGTTCTTGCTCTCCGGGTTTTAGCGGTACCACTTGGGGCACAAAGTCATCCTCATGCTCGGGGTTGCTATAATCATAGGCCCATCGATGCACTTCGGGAATTGCTCCTGGCCAGTTGCCATGCAAGTGTTTTACGGGAGTGGTCCACTCCAGCGTATTGCTGCCCCAAGGGTTCTGCGTGGCAGGTTGTCCTGCAAATAAACTATGGAAGAAGTTGATAAGAAACAATATCTGACCACAAGCTCCAACTATAGCAAAGACGGAAATCATTTCGTTCAAATCCATCACCCAATCGAGAAACGGGAATTCGGAGGAATCATAATAACGCCTTGGTGCGCCTGCCATTCCCATGAAGTGCATAGGGAAAAACACACCATAAGAACAGACCAGGGTGATCCAAAAGTGAGCAAATCCCATCTTGGTATTCATCATGCGCCCAAACATTTTGGGAAACCAGTGATAAACTCCTGCCAGCATTCCGAAGATGGCACTCATGCCCATCACAATATGGAAGTGAGCCACCACAAAATATGTGTCGTGCACATTGACATCCAGTGCTGAGTCGGCCAAAATAATACCCGTCAAACCACCCGTGATGAAGGTAGAAACCAACCCAATAGAGAACAACATTCCGGGTGTAAAACGTATATTGCCTTGATACAACGTGGTGATATAGTTAAATGCTTTTACCGCAGACGGAATGGCTATCAGAAGCGTTGTAAATACGAATACGGAACCCAAGAAAGGATTCATCCCAGTGATGTACATGTGATGTCCCCATACTATAAATGATAGAAATCCGATGGCCAGAATGGACCCAATCATAGCCTTGTAGCCGAAGATTGGTTTGCGAGAATTGGTGGCGATAATTTCAGAAGAAATACCAAGAGCTGGAAGCAACACGATATAAACTTCTGGGTGTCCTAAAAACCAAAACAAATGTTGAAACAACAATGGCGAACCACCGGTAACATCCAATGCCTCTCCTTGTATGAAAATATCGCTCAGGTAGAACGCTGTTCCAAAACTGCGATCCATCAACAAAAGCACTGCGGCTGAAACCAAAACAGGAAAAGACAATACTCCAAGAATGGCTGTGACCAAAAGCGCCCATACCGTGAGCGGCAAACGGGTCATCTTCATTCCTTTTGTGCGAAGATTGATGATGGTAACAATGTAATTAAGTCCTCCTAAAAGCGATGAAGCGATAAAGAAAATCATGGATACCAACCAGAGGGTCATACCGGTTCCTGAACCCGGCATTGCTTGGGGCAATGCGGAAAGTGGAGGATACACCGTCCAACCTCCGCTGGCAGCACCGCCCTCTACAAATAGGGAAGCAATCATTATGATACTTGATATCAAAAATGCCCAATACGAAAACATATTCAAAAAGCCACTGGCCATATCTCTAGCTCCACATTGTAGTGGAACAAGCAGATTGGCAAAGGTTCCGGACAAGCCGCCCGTAAGCACAAAGAACACCATGATAGTACCGTGTATGGTTACTAGCGATAGGTATGCGTTTCTATCCAGCACTCCTTCTGGTGCCCATTTATCGCCCAAGAAAAAATTCAGAATCCCGAATGACTCCCCAGGCCAGCCTAGTTGAAGACGAAAGAAAACAGACAGCAAAACAGCTATCACACCCATCACTATTGCTGTGACAAGAAATTGCTTCGAGATCATTTTGTGATCTTCGGAGAAAATGTATTTCCTCACCCAACTCTCTTGGTGGTGGTGATGACCTTCATGTTCGTGGCCATGTTCATGTTCTACTGGTGATCCCATCTCTTTAACTTCAATATCGTTTATTCAAAAAAATAAATACTTCTATTTCATATCTGCTGCTGCATCGTGCATTGCTGTGGATGTGCTGTCCTTTGCTGTGCCTTCTTTCCCTGCATCAGATGCCACCACAAAAGTTTTTTGAGTGGCAAGCCATGCCGTGTATTCTTCGGGAGTCTCCACTACCACAGTCATTTGCATATTAAAGTGTGCAGCTCCACAAACTTTATTACAAAGCAAGATGTAATCAAATTCGGGGTTTTTCAACTTGGTGCGCATCTCTTTAGTAGTAATGATGGGAACCATTTTGAACCGTGTAGGTACACCCGGCACCGTATTCATTTGCGCTCTGAAATGCGGCATGTAAGCAGAATGAATAACATCCTGCGAACGGAAAATAAACTCCACCTCTTTTCCAAGTGGTAGGTGCATTTCGCCTTTCACTATTTTATCGTCTGCGCCACTCATCCAATCACTTAATCCACTTGCAGTTTTACTTTCATTCAAGTCCAATATGCGTTGTTTGTGCCGCTCTAGTCTATATATTTTATCTTCCAACGACTCTATGTAGCTAGCAGGTGATATTGGAACTTTTATGTTGGCTTCAATTTGATTTTTGATGGTCTGTATTTCTTCGTCAATCTCGGCAATCTTCGAAAGCATTTTTTCTTTTGTAACAAGGCCCATTCCATTATCGGTGCTGATAAGATTGAAGCTACTTGCTCCAAATGTTTTGTCATCACCAGCATAGCGCACAGTCCAATCAAATTGCTTGGAGAAAACCTCAATCTGCAAAGCATCCGCACTGGCTGGGCCAGTAATTTTTTTCCATGTAATCAATCCAAAAACAATGATGAAAGCCATAGCCACACCGGGAATTGCAGTCCAAAGCATTTCAAGTCTATTGTCATGCACAATAAACTTTGCTCTACGATCTTTTCTATAATAAAATTTCCATGCAGTCAAGAACAACATGGCATTCATGATAAAAAACATGATGGTAATCCCCCAAAGGTTTAAGTCCATCAACCAGTCTATATCCACTCCATGTTCTGATGCCGAATCGGGCAAATAGGTATGGTATTTTGCATAGAGGTATAAGGTTCCGGCAAAGAAAAGCAGCATCCAAACCAACATTAAATTGGCGTTCATTTTATTGTCCGCAGGAGAAATATCTTCTTCTTTGGTTTTACGAAGTGAACGGGTAAGATCATACACTTTGGTCAATTGCACTATGGCAATTATTGCAAGTATGATGACCAGTATTATCAGCAGTTTCATATCTCTAACGCTTTATATCTCTTGTTGCTAATTCTTTTCTTTTGACCACTATATTAAATGTGGTGATTCTCACTCTCGTTCAAGTAAGGGTGATTGATAGGTATCAGCCTTGCCTTGGTAAGGGCTTTGGTTACAATAAGTAGGAAAAACCCGAGAAACCCAAGGAACATTCCGAAAGTAAAACTCCAGTGCATCACTTGCTGCCAGAAGCTTGCACCATGGTGCATTTCATGCCCGTGATTGGTGCCAGGAACTACGGCCATCCAAATATCGAGAAAGTGTGTAATAAACAAAATGCTTCCCACACGGATCAAGAACTTTGGGTTTCGCTTGGCGTCTCTTGCAATCAATGTATAGAATGGTATCGCAAAGTTGCAGAAGAACACACCCCACATTCCAATCATATAATTTTCATAACGTGCCTTGAAGTAGGTTACTTCTTCAGGTATGTTAGAATACCAAATCAACATGTATTGACACAAATAGAGGTAACTCCACAACATGCTTACTGCAAATATCCATTTGCCCATATCGTGAATGTGTGAGTCGTTTACTTTGGCCAAATAACCTTTGCTTTTCAACCATAATGTAAAGATGGTGGCGAAAATCATACAGGTGACCCACATGCCACTGAACACGTACCAACCGTACATGGTGGAGAACCAATGGACATCAATACTCATCAGCCAATCCCATGCGATGGTGGACGAAAAGACAGCAAAGAAGACCAAGAAAAGTGCGCTTCTGCGGTGTTGTTTAAGATGAAGCGCCACATCATATCCGCTGTCTTCTTGTATCGACCATTTGCGGAAAAGCCAGCCAAATCCTATAAACACACCACCATAAATAAGCACGCGTAACCAGAAAAACCAAGAAGACAAGTAAGGCATTTTTCCAGCGATAATGGGGTCGAATGCAACGTTGGTTGGATCGCTGGTGGTTCTGTCCATCCAATGATATAAATGATGTCCATGAAATTGGCCTATAAGCAACACCAATGCTATTGTGCCGAAGCCCCAAGGGATGTATGCAAACATGGCTTCAAATACGCGTTTCAATTGGGCCGTCCATGCCACTTCTGCTGCGTATTGCACGGTGTAGAAAAACAAAGCACCCAATGACACAGCAAAGAAAAAGAAAGAACAAATAAGCAAAATAGCCCACCAATATTGGTTGTGCTCTGACTGATCAGTAAACCATCCTATGATGGACAGCAAAGCACCAAAACCCATGAGCGCATAAGCCCATCGCTTGGTCTTTTCTGGTAATTCAAAATGCAGTTTATCGTGTGCCATGCAGGTCGTTGGTGCGATTTGTTGTTCTTATTTTATTGAGTCCGCTACAGCGGCTGATGCCACAGCTTTTCTAAATCCATTTGCATCATACTCCGGTGTTGCAACGCCTTGTTGCAAACATTGCAAGTACGCTATCACTTGCCATCTATCTTGAGCACTGAGTTGTGAGGCATGTTGGCCCATTAAACCTTTGCCATGCGTAATGCTGTGGTACATTTTGCCTTCGGGCAAATCTTTCAATTTCGTTGCGTAATCTGGAATGCCTTGAATGTGGCCGTTGGTGGAAATGGCTCCGTCACCATGTCCTTCCTTGCCATGGCA
>JAYSWI010000605.1:0-3093 GCA_043718125.1 Flavobacteriales bacterium | reverse complement strand
CCCAGTTACTATCCAAATTCAATAAAGACTTGTAAAAGCTTGATTCTGTCATACTATTTTTTATTCAAATCTAATCCATGAAATTTCCTGTAGAACCTGATAAAAAAGAGAAAGTCAATCATCAGTTCAAAACAGCAGTAGCCGTAATTTCTGTATTGAACAATTGGCTGATGGGACAATTTGCTTTTGCGTCAGCAATGCACTCGTCAAATTTTGTTTGATCAATTCCACTTGCAACCACTTTTACATTCAAGTCTGATTTAGTTATTTTCCCTTCCGCTCCTTGTGTTATGGTGCATTTTGTTTCGATACTGTCAGGCGTGACACCATGATTGCCAAGAACAAACGAAAGTTTCATACTGAAACATCCTGCATGTGCTGCCGCAACCAACTCTTCTGGATTGGTTTGTGTGCCCTGCTCAAAACGCGAAAAGAAATTGTAGGGCGTATTGTCCAATGTTCTTGTTTGAGTGGTAAGCGTGCCTTGACCTTCCTTGCCAGTGCCACTCCAATTTGCTGTTGCGTAACGTTCCATAATTGTAGAATAAATTTTTATGTTTTTCCTGATAGATATCGGGATTGTTTTTGGGATATCTATTTCACCAAAAAATTTTCGGTGCAATGTTATACCAATTCTTAGTTCAAAATAGTCCTCCCGCAAGTGTGGGATGGACTTAGAAGTAATTATCCCGCAAGTGCGGGGGTAAATGCCATTAGAGTAGCTGTTCATGATAATCGAGCGAAGCGAAGATTGGCCTAAAACAGATAACGATGCGGTATTAAAGTCGTGTAACGAATTATCCTTTAATACATAGAGGTGAAATAAAAGATTGGTACAAGCATAAAATAAAAAAACTCCAGTTGAACATTCAACTGGAGTTTCATATTTGATTTACTGAGAACACTCAGCAATAATATTTATTGGTTACCACCACCAGCAGGAGCACCGCTTGGTGTTTTTTCTGGAGCACCACTTGGAGCAGAATTCGGATCTGGACCTACTGTACCTTTAATACGAACTACCTTCACTGGCTCATTCACAGCATTTGAATTCACTGTAACTGATTTGTTGATTGGGCCTGGTCGCTTTGTATCATACTTCACAGTGATGATCGAAGATTCGCCTGGAAGAACAGGATTAGAATCGCACTTAGGAACCGTACATCCGCAAGAACCTTTACAATTGCTTATTATCAATGGCTCAGTACCTGTGTTTGTTACTTTGAATTGACATGATCCATCACCACCAAAGGTAACGTCTCCATAATCATGAACATCCTTGTCCATTGTAATCATTGGTCCTGATACTACAGGGTTTTGAGCCATTACTGCGCTTGTCATTCCAAATGCGAGGGCTAATGCGAAAATTACTTTTTTCATTGTTTTAAAAAATTGGTTTGTTTTTATGATAATGCTTTAACTCAATTCGTGGGCTGGAAGGATTCGTTTTTTGTTTTGTTTAACGCCTCTTTAACAGCACTCGTTTTTCATTTTAAAAGTAGTTTGAATTTTGTTCAAACACGTCCTTCAAAATTGATGACGCAAATGTTTGACGGTTGCTTGATTCTAACTCTTCATTTAACGTTCGGTTAAGTGCATTAACAAGTTTTTCTGATTCTTAGTTTTAATGTAAGACTTGAAATGACAAGGTCAATTGTTCATTTTCACTTGAAATTTGAAGGGTGTACAATCCATCGGAAAGGCTTGATGTGTCAACAATTTCAAGTTGCGTTTTGTATTGCATTTCATCAAGAATTAATTTTCCTGCAACATCATAAATTCGAAGTTGATAGTCTGAAATGGTTTTGTTTTCAATTCTTAAAAAATCATTTGCTGGGATGGGATAAATCGAAAAGAAATTTTGCTTCAATTCTTCTATAGCATCAAAAAATGTTACTCCAGCGCAGCCATCAACAGTGGTTCCTGTGACTGTGAAATTATTGCCTCCAATATCGAACGGGCCAGCACCCGTGAAAGTTTGGCCATCAATAAGCCATGTAATCGAAACAAAATCGCTGGCATTGGAACACTCCATCATATTGCCACCAAGGTTGGACAATATTGGAAGAATGGGTTCAAAAACTTCCACACTAATTGTATAAGTATTGTTACCACTACCTGTGGCGCAAAGCAATTCAATTTCAAAACTACCAGCATCTGCATATACGTGTTCCACGCTTGTTCCTGGATTGATCACTGTTGTTTCATCTCCAAAATTGAGTGTGGAGATCATTCCACTAATTGGGTCGGTAAGATTTGTAAGCGTAATGGATAATGGTGTGCATCCACTAGTGGTATTCAATGTGAAATAGGGTTGAATTACAAACAACTCCGATGATGCAGAATTGCAGCCTGTTTCATTTTCACCTATTATTTGGTAAAACCCATTTTGATAAACCCCATCTATAAAAATGTTGATGGTATTGCTTGTTGCGCCATTCACCTCATCACCATCAATGGTCCATTGCAAATTATCTGCATCGCAAGTGGGACAAGAAACGGTGTAGTTGATATCATCATAAAAGATACCTGAAACATCTGCAGTTGCCAGCACTTCTACTGTCACCATTGCTGTGGTTGTGTCCTCTCCTAATATGTATGTATATGAAATGGTGTGCAATCCTTCGGTGAAGAAGGTTTGGTCAAATTGCGATTGGCATTCGTCAGAAATAACGACATCATCAATTGAAAATTGACAAATCCCTTCTGATGTAAAATCTGTTTGGTTGTTGATTGTAATAACTAATGGAGCGCAACCACTTTCTGCAGACACGTTGAACAGAGCGTATAAAAAGAGGCATGTTCCATCGTCTATTTCCGCAGTGGATTCATAATTACTGGCCAATACATCCGTGCAGCCATAATACAAGCACGTTCCATTATCATAAGTTACCAATGGATTATAGTTGTCTGCAATAGGATCATTACATCCACCAAGTTGGCAAGTTCCGTTATCAAAGTTGACACTTGGATTAAAGTTATCGGCATCTTCATTGGCGCAACCCGGATACAAGCAGGTGCCATCATTGAGGCCTGCAAATGGATCGAAGTTCATTGCTTCAGTATCTGTGCAGCCAGGCTCATCTGCCTGAC